>JAKJGD010000036.1 GCA_022704585.1 Spirochaetota bacterium
GGCGCGTCTACGAGATCAGCCGCGGGCACCGGATGATCGGTGCGACCCACTTTTTCGTTTCGCAGGGTTTCGGCACCTGGGGACCTCCCGTCCGGGTGGGTACCGACTCGGAGATCGTACGGATCGTGGTGCGGTTCAGGAAAACGCCCGGGAGCAAGTGATCAGGCCCCCGCCGCTTTCACCCCCAGCTCGCGCGCCTTCTTCCTCGCGGTTTCGTCCATGCTGATCTCGCCCTTTTCACTTGCGGAGGCCATGACCGCGCCAAGCCACCTCATCTTCGTCATGTCCACCGTTGACCTGAAGCTGTGCACTATCGGGTCGGCCGTATGCACGTCCGGATCCCCGCATACCGTGATCAGGCCTATGGGCTTGCCTTTCATCTTCGGGTAGTACTGCTTCTGCCATTTCCATTCCGCGTCAAACAGGGCGCACCACCGGTCCAGGTAGGCTTTCATCTGCGCGGTCATGGACCAGAAGTAGACCGGCACGCTGTGGATGATGGCATCCGCTTCCACTATTTTTTCGTGGATCCCGGGCATGTCGTCCCTGATGACGCACAGGCCGGTCTCGTTGCATTTCTTGCAGTCTTTGCATCCGGAAATTTTCATTTTATCCAGGATTATTTTTTCCACCTGCGCGCCCGCCTTTTCGGCCCCGGCCAGGGCATCGTCAAGGAGAACATCGCTGTTGCCGCCGACCCGCGGGCTTCCCATAATGCCAAGGACCTTCATGACCCACCTCCTGATTGTGCTAACATTCGGGAGCCTCTGGCGTAAAATTTCAAGATTTATTTTCCGGCATGGCGCCCGGGACATGCTGCCGGAGTCAATTCATCCCGTGATATCCGCGAATTAAACCCTTAAAACATTAGCACTTGACAATATTCTCATCATGAAATATACCGATGCTTCAGGAACGGACATCATGGAACGAATGGTACATTACGAAGCCGCCGACTTTAACAGGAAGGACCTCCTCCGCGCCAAGGGCGGGCGAAGGGTGTTCGTCGTGTTCTCCACCTTCGGCGAACGCGAGGCGGGCCTCATCCATGACAAGATCGCCGTCCTGAAAAAGGAGCTGGCCGGTTACATCGACGGGATACTCGTATCGCACCGGCGCGCCGGGGACACCGAGGAGCAGACCGAGCGCAGGGCGCGCGACGCCTGGGACCGCGTCGAGGTCCTGGTGTGCAACGGCTACGCCGTCCCGGACATGGGCGACGAGCGGGGCAAGGGCGCGGACATGCGGCGCGCCCTGTACCATATCAACACCTCCTGGAAGCAGGGGGCCTCCGCCCGCGACGTGGTCGTGGTGTTCCTCGACGCGGACGTGGTGCCGCGGTACTTCGGCGCGCATTTCGTCATGGCCCTGAGCGGGGCGGTGTTCGACGGCAACGATTTCGCCCGCGCGAGCTTCTGGAGGGCCCTGGGCCGCGTCAAGAAGTTCGTGGCCCAGCCGCTCTTCTCGGTCATAGACCATCCCGCCCTGAAGGGGATGACCGATTACCATTACCCGCTCTCGGGCGAGGTCGCCGGGACGCTGGCGTTTTTCAACGCCGTGCATTTCTGGCAGCGGTACGGGGTCGAGACCGGCATCAACGTCGACACCTGCCTGAACGGGCACCGGGTGGCGGACGTGAACCTGGGCCTGTACGACCACGAGCACCATGGCGACATCGATCTCCAGAAAATGGCTTTCGGCATCATCCGCACCTACCTGATGCAGCTGCGCGACTACGGCATCATCAGGCTTGAGGACGGCGCGACGATATCGGATACGTTCAAGGAGTGCTTCATCGACGAGGGGGGAACCCGCCGCCGCCTCGAGTTCGAGCTGAGTGAGAAAAAGTACGAACCGCTGAAGGACATACTATGAGCGGCATGATGGACAGGGCAAAGATGAAGGCCCACGAGCGGACGATAACCATGGCCACCTATCCGGCCGGTGAGGGACGGGTGGTGGTCGAGGGGCGCCTGGTCGACCGGCGGCTGGGCGATTACTACCTGGTTACCGGGGAGAAGAGGGAGGCCGGCGAGATACACCACATGGTGATACGGCTCCTGGTAAACACCGGCACCCTGGCCATAGAAGACGTCGAGGTCGAGCTGGTGTCCGTTCCACGCGGGGAGTGCGCTGCGGTCCGCGACAGCCTCGCGGTCATAAAGGGCGAGCGGATCGTCCGGGGATACTCGGACCGGATGAAGGAGCTCCTTGGCGGCGTGAAGAGCTGTACCCACCTGGTGACCCTCCTTATCGCGATGGGCCCCGCGGCCCTGCAGGGCATCTTCTCGAGCCGCGCCCGGAAGCCGATGGACCTGGCCTCGATGGTCGCGGACCCGGTACGCGTGAAGTTTTTCATGGATACGATCGTCAACACCTGCCACGTGTGGCGCGAGGGCGGCCCGGAGCTGAAGAGGCTCCGGGACTTCATAGGCTCGATGGGCGGGACTACTTCTTCAAAATGAGGATGACCGTCAGGTCGTCGTTCAGCTCGCGGTTCCCGACAAAAGCAAAGAAATCCCCCATGATCCTGTTCATGATTTCCTGCGCGCTGCCGGCGGGCGCATTCTGCAGCGACGTTATGATGCCGTTCTCCCCGTACTCCGACTTGTTCTGGCCGTGGGTCTCGATGAGTGAATCGGTGAACATGAGCACGCAGTCTCCCCTGTTCATCCTGAAGGTTATCTCCTGGTAGGAATACACGTCCTTCGACATCTGCGTGTCTATGCCCAGGAAGGGGGCGCACACCCGCTTGCCGCTCTTGTCGAGGATCTTGCCGGTCCTGTTCATGCCGACCTTCTTGCAGATGATGTCCGGGTGCGCGCAGTTGATGTATTCGATCCGGTCGTCCCTGAAGCGGAGGAGCACGCCGGTCAGGTAATTGTCGATGTCCTTGAACTCGGCCAGGAGCTTGGCGTTGACGGTCTCGATCACCGAGCCGAGCGGCGCGTCCTTCATCTCCAGGAAGGTGCCGGAGACGATCGATTTCGCCATGAGGGTGAGCAGCCCCGGCCCGATGCCGTGCCCGGACACATCGAAGATCCCGGCGCCGATAAGCGCGTCCCCGTCCAGGTAAAAGTCGTAAAAGTCGCCGGAGACCAGGGACTTGGGCAGGTACATCACCGCGATATCGTACGCGGGCGATTCCGGCATGCGCCGCGGGAGCAGGGTGGACTGGAGGTGCGCCGCCATGTTCATGTCGCGGCGGTATACGTTCTGGGATTCTTCCAGGTTCCGGTTGCTCGCGGTGAGCCGCTCGTTGATGGCTTCCATCTCCTCCATTGTCGCCTCTATCTCCTCCTTCGCGTCGGACAGCTGTTTAGTCCGCTCGGTAACCTTGTTTTCGAGGTTCAGGTTTATCTCCTGCAGGTCGTCCGTGAGAACTGTCACCTTGTCAGCGAGACCGAGAGAGAAAAGGGCGATGGCGAAGATCGTTCCGATCTGGAAGCCCCACAAGGTCAGCGGGTTGGTGCCGAGAACGCCGAACCTGTTAAGCACGGTGAAAATGACGCCGAGGAGCAGCAATGAAAAAGCAAGCGCGTAGAAATAGGATTCCCTTTTTTTTCTCCGCATCATGAATATGCCGGTGAAAGCGATTATCGCGATTCCCGGAAGGTATGAGCCGGCGCCCACCGCTATCATCAGGCTGTAGGGGAGAAAAATGGACGCGATGCCCAGAAGGGCTATCAGGCCGAGGTAGGTGAAGATTGTTCTCCTGATGGGCCGGGGTATGTCGTTGATGCCCATGTACAGGAAAGAGAAAATCGCCATGGTCAATTGGGCCAGGAACAGGAAAAAGGGCACGGTGTCGTTCATCCAGATCAGGTTTGGCCAGAGGTACTGGAACCCGTACCCGTTGAGGCACAGGGACACCATGGCAAGGGATATGATGAATACCGCATATGACAGGTACGTCAGGTCACGCATGTATATGGCGAGGAGGAAGTTGTACATGAGTATGATAAAAAGCGCCCCGTAGAACATCCCGAAGATCGTCTTCTGAACGTTGATCTCCGAGATAACTGCCGGGAGGGAGAGTATTTTCATGGGTATGTTCATGGAGCTGGCAGTCTCGAAGCGAAGGTAATAGGTATAGGATCCGGGCGCGTCGTTGAGGCGTATCAGGAAATTGTGGTGGTCGATGTCACGTTTCGAGAAGGGGAACTTGTTGCCATAGCGTTTGAGCGAGTAGTTGCCGTCCCGGTCCGGCGTATACACGATGATGTCGTTGAGCAGGGGATACCCGATTTCCAGGAACCACTCCTTCTGTGTTTCCGCCGGCACATCGACGCTGAAGCGAGCCCAGATCACGTCGCTGATGAACCCGTACGAGTCGGTTTCCGCCGGCCTGAAGCCGCCCGATTCCCGCACCCTGTCGAAGGGGACCGCTCCCGTCGGGTCCCTCAGCACTTCGAACTGCACGGGGTAGGTATCCTCGGCGGCCAGGGTGAGCGCGGCGGCATGCGAGCTGACCGGCAGTGCCAGCGCGAGTGCCAGGCAGGCCAGGAGCGCGCGGATCATCGTGTTTCGTTTCATATCGGCCTTCCTGCTTCGGGTGGTGTGAGCTCTCCCGGAAGGCCCGCTGACGTCCGCGGACCTGCCGGGAGGATGTAGTTATTCTCCCTTGAAGTTCGGCTCTCTCTTCTGGAAGAAGGAGGTCATGCCTTCCTGCATGTCCTTGGTGGTGAAGAGACGTCCGAGTTCTTCCCGCTCGATCTTCAGGTGCATGTCCGGGGTGATGTTCTGGCTGATATTGCAGAGCCTCGTTATCGCCGCGATGGAGAGCGGCGGCCGCTTGGCGATCTTGTTCGCCAGCTCGAGCGCGTCGTCCAGAACATTGCCTTCGCTGATGTGGTCGACAAGGCCGATTGCGAGCGCCTCATCGGCTTCGCACTGCCTGCCCAGGTACATCATTTCCAGGGCCCGTGCTTTGCCGACGAGCCGCGGCAGCCTCAGGCTTCCGCCGTACCCGGGCATGATCCCCAGGTTCGTTTCGGTCAGGCCGATCCGGGCGCCCTTCTTCATGAACCGAATGTGGCAGGCCATTGCAAGCTCGCACCCGCCGCCCAGGGCGTGTCCGTTGATCGCCGCTATGACCGGCTTCGGGAAATACTCGACCTTGTTCCACACGTCCTGGCCGCGCTTGAGGAAGTCCACGGCGCTGAAATCGCCAAACCCGCTCGAAAGGTCGGCGCCGGCGCTGAAGGCTTTTTCTCCGGCCCCGGTGATGATAACGCACAGGACCGTTTTGTCATTCTCGATGGAGTCGAGCTGCTTCCGCATGGTCTCGAACACCTCCGCGCTCAGCTGGTTCATCTTCGGCTTGTCTATGGTTAAAATAGCTACCCTGTCCCGCTGCTCTTTTGTTACTGCGTCCCCCATGGTATAGTCCTCCTTTTCTGTGGTATTAATTGTGTCCGCCCGGCCGGGGCCGGGCGGACGAATGAATTATCTTCCGATGGTTTTAAACGAGCCGTCGATAATTTCGGGCTCGGGCTTCAGGATATCGAGTTTGAAACGGGAGGCGAGCATGTTCAGCGCGTCAGTCAGCTGCTGCGGTTGCATGCCGGCCGCGAGCGCGAAGGGGCCGGCGAAGGCGTTCATGCCGAACTTCACGCCGTCATCGATGTCCTGTATCGATTTCGCAAGGCCTTCCTTCCATACCTTTACCGCTTCGTTGACCTGGACCGCGAGCAGGTGTATGGGGCTGAGGTCGGTCGATGCCGTCGAAATGTCGATGACCGCTTTCCCTTCCTTCCATTCGTAGATGCCCTTGCCGGACTTCATGCCGAGCTCTTTCTTGGCGACCTTGTCGGTAAGGTACTTGCCCGGCTTGTACTGCGGGGACAGGGTCTTGGCGTAGTAGTCCAGGGTATGGCAGAACACGTCAAGGCCGACGAAGTCCGCCGTCTCGAAGGGGGCCATCTTGGCGCCCATCTTTTTCATCGTGGCGTCCAGCTGCTGGGGCGGGACCTTCCCTTCGTCAAGTATGGCCGAGAGGAGGGCCTGGTTCGGCGCGCTGATGCGGTTGACGATGAAGCCGGGGCGGTCCTTGAGGACCTTGACCGGGATCTTCCCAATTTTTTTGGAAAGCTCGCACATCAGGTCCGCCGTCGCGTCGTTTGTCTTGTTCCCGTAGATGACCTCGACAAGTTTCATCCGGTTGACCGGGTTGAAGAAGTGAAGGCCGACGAAGCGCTCGGGATTCTTGACCACGCTGCCGATTTCTGAGATGCTCATCGTTGAGGTATTGGTCGCCAGGATGGCGTCCGGCTTGCAGGCATCGGACACTTCCTTGAACACGGACTTTTTCAGGTCCATTATCTCGGGTACCGCCTCGATGATGATCTGGGCGTCGGCGACCGCTTCCTTCGTGTCGAGGGTCGTTGTCAGGAGGGACATCGCCTTTTCCATGTCCGCCGCGGCCATCTTGCCCTTGCCGACCAGGAAGTCGAAGCTTTCCTTGATCTTTGCCACGCCGTTATTGATGAATTCCTGCTTGATGTCCCGCATAACGACGGCGACGCCGGCCTGGATGCAGACCTGGGCGATGCCGTGCCCCATTGCGCCTGATCCGAGAACCGCGATTTTCTTTACGTCATTGATGTTCATTCGATCACTCCTTTTTGATTATAGTGTATGATGTTCGCGCGACCCCCGGCCGGGGCCGGGGGCCGCAAAATGCTTACTTGAGCTGCTTGCTCGAGAACTCGAGCACGTTGCGCGCCACGATGAGGTGCTGGATCTGGCCGGTCCCCTCGAAGATGTCCATGATCTTGCTGTCCCGCATCCACTTTTCAGCCAGGTATTCCTGGGTGTAGCCCAGCGGCCCCAGGAGCTCGCAGCACTTCTGCGTGATCAGGGTGCCGTACCGACCGGCCTTCGCCTTGGACATGGACGCTTCCAGGTTGTTGTGCTCCTGGTTGTCCGCCATCCAGGCGGCCCGCCAGGTCAGGAGGCGCATGGCTTCCAGGTTCGATTCCATTATATAGAACTCTTTTTCCAGGCTGCTGATGTTGTTCGGGTTCCTGTTGTAATCCAGCTTGATGCCGCTCTCCTCGAGCTTTTCCCGGGTGAAATCCAGGGCCGCCCGGGCGATGCCCAGCGCCATCGATGCGACCATCGGCCGGGTGTTGTCGAAGGTCTTCATGACGCCCTTGAATCCCTCGGTGGCCGTCTTGACCTCGGCGCTCCCCAGGAGATTATCCTTCGGAATGCGGCAATTGTCAAGGACAAACGTGCCGGTGTCCGAAGCCCGGATGCCCAGCTTGTGCTCGAGCTTCTCCAGCTTGAAGCCCGGGCGGTCTTTTTCCACGATGAACGACTTTATGCCGGATTTCCCGGCCTTTTTGTCGACGGTGGCCCACACCACGACCACGTCGCAGCGGTCGGCGCAGGTCACGAATATCTTCTCGCCGTTCAGAACCCACTCGTCGCCGTCAAGGACGGCCGTCGCGGTAATAGACCCGGAGTCCGACCCGGACCCGGGCTCGGTGATGGCCATGGCCGCCCACTTGTTCCCGAACCGCTCCATCTGCTCGTCCGTGGCCACGGCCGCGATGGCGGCGTTCCCCAGGCCCGCGTTCGGCAGGGAGAGGAGCAGGCCCGCGTCGCCCCAGCACATCTCCTCGATGCTGATGACGGTGGAGAGGTTGGTGCCCAGCTTCTTGGGGGCCGGCTTGTCGTCCTTCCTGGGCTCTTCGCCCGTTTTCTTTTTCTTGGCGCCGCCCATGATTTTTATCGAGCGGAACATGTCGAGCTCTTTCGGGTATTCATGCTCGTTCACGTCATATTTGCGGGCGATAGGCCGGAGCATCCCCTTGGCCATGCCGTTCATGCTGTTCCGTATCTGCGTCATCTTTTCGCTTGTTACGAGATTGATCATTGTGTTGCCTCCTTATACCGTTGTCATGCCTTCGAGTATGGCGATGCCCCTGCCGTTGCGGTAAAACCGCTCGACCGGATGATCGCGCACGTACCCGTGTCCGCCCAGGACCTGGACGCCGAAGTCCGTCACTTTCATGGTCATGTCGCCCGCGTACAGCTTTGCAAGGTATGACTCGCGGCGGGCGTCGAGACCGGCTTCGACCGTCGAGGCGGCCTTCAGAGACATGAGCCTCATCGCGTCGACCTCGTAAGCCATCTCCGCGATCATGAAGGCGACCGACTGCCGGCTCGCGATAGGCTCGCCGAACTGAACGCGCTCCTTCGAGTAGTCCCGCGCGTATTCGAACGAGGCGCGCGATACGCCGGCGCCGATGGCGGCCAGCGCCACCCGGGACTTCTGCAGCAACGCGTCGAAATTGCATCCCTTGTCTCCGCCGAGACGGTCGGCGGCCGGGACCTCGCAGTTCTCGAACGTGACCGGGTATGTCGCCAGGGCGTAGAGGCCCAGGTTGCGCTCGCGCTCTCCCACTTTCATGCCGGGGTTGCCGGCCGCGACGATGAAGAGCTCGCTTGTGCCGTCGAGGTCGGCGGCGACGAGCAGGTGCCTCGCGTCACCGGCCATCGGGACAAAGCATTTTTTTCCGTTAATAACATACGAGCCGCCCTTTTTCACCGCTTTCGTCTCGAGCGCAACAGGGTCAAACCTGAACCGCGGCTCGTTGATCGCGATGGTGCAGGGCTTGAACGCGGCGTCGCAGTACGGGGGGATGTATTTTTTCTTCTGCTCGTCCGTCCCCATTTCGAGAATGGGGTAAAGGAACATGGACGGGGTCGTGGCCGCGATGGCGAGCGCCATGTCGCCGTATGCCAGCTCTTCGAGTATGATTGCGTTCATCACGGGCGAATACTCCATCCCGTACCCTCCGAATTCTTCCGGGATGACCGAGATGGTCGCGCCCAGCTCCCACACTTTCTGCACGTAGTCCGACGGGATCTCCTTTTTCTCATCCATGTCGTGCGCGTTGTTGGCGACGAGGCCTTTCATCAGGCGCGCCACGGTTTCCTTCATGGTGCGCTGCTCTTCGGACATGCCGAAACTGAAATCTCTTTCTTCCATAGCCTACTCCTCACATGTGAATCGTATTGGTAAGCCGAACCAGGCGGCTTACGGTGGCGGGTCCTTCCCGCCGGTTATTTTTTTATGAAAATCGCGGGAGCGAAGATATTGAGAATCTCCCGCGCCATCTGTTCTATCTCTTCGCTGTCTTTCTTTCTCTTTTTTGCGCCGAAATCGTACAGGGCGGTTTTAAGGAGCGCGCCGGTGATAAGGTTTGACGCCATTTCCACGCCCAGGTCCTTCCGTATGTGGTTGTTCCGTATCCCGAGCTCAAGGTCGCTGACAATGAGGTTGTGGATTTTTTTCTCGAAGCGCTTTATGGTCGACTCGAGCTCGCCGCTGAGCCCGATCCCCATCCTGAGCACGATGTTGCAGAGGTCCGGATCGTCCGCGAGGAACTCGAGGGTGTTTTTCACCCTGAAATAGAAGTATTCCTGGGGGGATATCTGCCCCAGGTTGATCCTATTCATTTCAAAGGAGACTTTTTTCTCCCAGTCGTTGTAAAAGTCGCGGATCAGGGTTATGAAGATGTCGTCCTTGTTCTTGAAGTACTGGTAGACCGTGCCGCGCGCGATTTTGGCCTCGTCGACTATGTCGGAGATCTGGGTGTTGTAGTACCCCTTGCGGGAAAAAAGCCTTTTTGCGTGTTCCAGTATCAGCCTCTTACGCTCATCAGCCTTCATGATGATGTTTATCCTCGGTATGGATGTTGCCGGATCCGGCGTCACGTCAGTCCCCGCCCGCGCTTCACGCCCGTTCCGCCATTTTTGCGGGAGGCGTGAAAAAATTATGTTGACATAAATTCCTGCGCTGCTAAAACTGACATGTCAGTCTAAATAAAATGCACCCGATTGTTTTTGTCAATGGAATTTTTTACTTTTTATTAAATCGGTAAAAAAATTTCCGTTGACGATTCAAGCTGCATATGAAAACTGACACGTCAGTCTAATTTATTAAACGAACAAAAAAGGAGGACTCCCTATGGCTTCATTACCCACCATCCCGGCTGATACCAGCGTGGACAAGCTTCTGTCCGAGATCATGCTGAACGTTGCGAAGGAACAGCTTGCCAGCTCGAGCGCGGCGGCGGACCTCGCCGGCACCGAAATCACCATGGTCGTGGATGTCGACGGCGATATGTACAGCTATGCACTGAAAAACGGCGCCGAAGTCAGCTACACTAAAGGCGATACGGCATCGCCGAAGCTCCGGCTGAAGGTCAGCAAGGG
>JAKJGD010000555.1 GCA_022704585.1 Spirochaetota bacterium
GCCGCCGGCGGCGGAACAGGAGGGGGCCGGCGAAGCGATCGCTCTGCCCGCGGTTCCGGCCGCCGGGGAGATGGAGGAAACCGCCCCGGCCGTGACGGCGGGGGAGGCCGTGGAGAACATACTCATCTGCGACGATGATCCGGTCAACCTCCAGGTACTCGAAAACCTCCTTACCCTCGAGCGCTACAATGTCTTCCGCGCCGTGAACGGCATGGAGGCCCTCAGGATAATCGGCGAGGTCGACCGGCTCGACTTGGTGCTCCTGGACGTGATGATGCCGCGCATGTCAGGGTACGAGGTGGTGAAAATCCTCCGCGAGCGGCACTCGATCTCGCGGCTTCCCGTCATACTCCTGACCGCCAAGACCCGGACCAGCGACATCGTCATGGGCTTCGAGGCGGGCGCGAACGACTACATCGTGAAGCCCTTTCACAAGAGCGAGCTCCTGGTGCGGGCGCGGAACCTCATCGCCTTGAACCGCTCCATCCGCGAGCACGAGCAGCTCGCCAGCCTTGAGCTCGAGCTCGAGATAGCGAAATCGGTCCAGGGGACGATCCTGACGCCGGCGGGCTACTACTCGCGGATCGAGGGGATGGAGATCGGCGTGAAGTATGTGCCCATGAACGGGATGGTCAGCGGGGACTACTACAACATAACGCGCCTTGACAACGGCATGTCGATCATGATCGCCGACGCTTCGGGGCACGGCATGCAGGCGGCCCTCACCACGATGCAGATCGACCTGCTCAACAGGGAGAGCCTCCGGATGGGGCGGCCGCACGAGAGGCTGGGCTACATCAACGGGATCTTCACCGGCGAGCTGAAGAGCAAGAACTTCTTCACCGCGTTCATCCTGGGCCTGGGCGGCGGGAAGATACGATTCAGCACCGCGGGCCACCCGGAGCAGCTCTTAATAAAGGCGCGGGACGGTTCAATCGCGAGCCTCAAGACAAAGGGGCGGGCGGTCGGGTTCATGGATTCGTCGTCTTTTCTCATGGATGAAGCCGCGCTCGATGAGGGGGATGTCGTCATGCTCTTTACCGACGGACTTTTCGAGGTGTTCAACGGCGGGGCGAGGAGTACGGCGAGGAGCGGCTGACCGCGTTCATCCGGAAACTGGCCGCGGACGGGTCCTTTGCCCGGCCCCTGGACGAGGTTAACGGCATGATACTGGCGGAGATAGACAAGCACCGGGGGGACGCGCCGGTCAACGATGATATTACGCTCATCACGGTGCGGATACAGGGCCAGGCGTAAAAAAAGCCCCACCCTTTGCAGGTGAGGCTCTTCCGGTGCTTTTCGGCGACTGTGTCAGTTGTTGCCGCTTGAATCAAGCCTGGCCACGTAAATGTCATATCCGTTGGCAAGGCCCGTCATCGTATCGCCGGCGAGAACGTATCCCCCGCCGGAGAGAAGGTCGATTGCCGCGCCCGTATCATTGTCCGCGCCGCCGTAGGTCCTGGACCATACCTGCGCGCCCGCTGCATCGAGCTTTACCGCCCAGATGTCAGACTCGTACTCATTGCCGCTCCCGAACGAGCGGGTCTCGCCGGCGAACACGTAACCGGTGCCGTCCGCTTGTATCGAGCTGGCGATGTCAAGCCTGCTTCCGCCGATGGTCTGCTCCCACGCAAGGGCCCCGGAAGCGTCAAGCTTCATGACCCAGGCGTTGCAGTCGTTGTTGGGCATAATGTCGGTGCCCTTGTATCCCGCGGTAACGAACGAACCGTCGGCGGTCTCAACGATGCTGCGAATCCAGTTGAAGACGGATGAGTCGCCGTACGTGCGGGTCCACTGCTCGACGCCCAGCGAATTTGTTTTGACTGTCATGGCCAGGGCCCTGCCGTTCACGATGGTGCTGCCGGCGAGGATGAAACCGCCGTCGCGGGTCTCTTTCAGGGAATAGGCCACCTCCGTGGTTTCCTCGCCGCCGTAGACTTCGTCCCATTCCATGGCGCCGGCGGAGTTGAGCTTCACCAGGTAGAACTGGCCGTTGCCGAAGCTGTGGGTGTATCCGCCCAGGGCATAGCCGCCGTCGGAGGTCTGGACCACTTCGGCGCACCCTTCGTAGAGCTCGTTCCCGTAGACGTTCAGCCACTGCTTTGTCCCGGTCGGGCCGTATTTCACGACCATC
>JAKJGD010000556.1 GCA_022704585.1 Spirochaetota bacterium
TCTCGCGACGCCGGGCATCCGTGCCCGGCGACTTTTGCAAATGTCTCACCCAAAGCTAGGGCCAATCCTGTAACCCTTTGTATTCTCTAGGTCCCCTGCGTTTGAATCCTTAAGCATTCAGCCTGTCAAAATAAATACCATGCACAAAAGAAAGTATATTCCATGTGACCCCGGGGACCTCGGTGGACAATGCAGACGGAGCGTTAGTAATCCGCATAACAATATTATTGTTGATTAATATTTATGAGATAGCTATAGTTAATACTATGCTGTAAGATATTACATGCTTCCCTGATCACAAAGGATGAACTTCTATGACAAAAAAACTATTTATTTCCATGGTGTTTATTCTTTTCACGGCCGTACATGCCCACGCGCTCGGGTTGGGTGTGAAGGTTTCCCATAATCTCGGGAACCTGCATTTCAAGTACTCCGACATGTCCGACCTGATGAGCTTGAAGAAATACGGCTTCGTCTCCGGCCTCCTGCACTCGTTCGGGATCGGTGCGATGCTTGATACGAATCCCGGCGGCGAGTCCTGGTTCGCCTACCGCTTCACCGCCGAGGTGATGTTTGGCGCATCATCCCCCGACGGTTCGCTGTCGCTTGTGAGGTTCCATTTCAACAATATGCCTCTCTTCAAGCTCTACCGGAACGATCTCATACGGCTCTGGATCGGGCCGATGATCTCATTTGGCGGGATCTATGGAGTGAATATGAGAAAATCGTATATGATTATATTTCCCAATTTCTATGATTTCAATAATGCCTCTGCTTCTCCGTTTAAATTAAAAATCCGGCATTTCTATTTCAATGCGGGCGGGGCCGTTGGCGTCAATATAAACCTTAAGAATTCCAATACCCTGACGATAGAGGTTGGAGCCCGGCTAGGCGTGGGTCCGGCATCAACTTCGCGCGTCCCGTATTCGGCGGGACATATCAGCTCGCAGTACACGATTGCCGAGGGATATATATCATGCGGCTATTTGTACAGGATTATTGATTCGGGCAAAGGTAAAGTGGAACAATGACGCTGCGCATCAGGCGGCCTGTTATGGCATTCTCTTATATAGTTTTAGTTTCCTCTGCGACTTTGCAAAAATCTTGCAGGTGCTTTTTATATAAGATTATGTTGTAACCAATAGTGTACCGGACCACTACAACTATTCACTTTTAACTATTCACTGCCTTACCTCCCCATGTTGATCCCGATCGCCTCCGCGCACTGGATGAGCTGCGAGTCTACCGGCACGGCGCGTACCTTTCCCGCCAGCTCCGACAGGGGCACGAGCACCATGTCCGGCGTGTCCAGCGCCACCATGGTGCCGAACTGGCCGGCCGCGGCCGCGGCCACGGCGTGGCTTCCAAGCCGTGTCCCGAGCACTCGGTCAAAGGCGCAGGGCGAGCCGCCTCGCTGGATGTGCCCCAGCACCGTGCAGCGGACCTCCAGGTCGACCCGTTTCTTGATCTGGTCCGCCAGGTAGAAGCCCACGCCGCCGAGCTGCGGCACGCCCTGGAGGCGCGTGGAGGCCGCGGCCTGGGTGATGACGTCGCCGCCCTCTTCACGCGCGCCCTCCGCCACCATGATGATGCTGAAGGGGCTCCCGCCTTTTTCGCGCATCACGATTTTCTCGACCACGCGGTCTATGTTGAAGGGGATCTCCGGTATCAGTATGATGTGCGCGCCGCCCGCGATCCCGGACTCGAGCGCGATCCACCCGGCCGTCCTGCCCATGACCTCGAGGATCATGACCCGCTGGTGGCTCCTGCCGGTCGTCTGGAGCCGGTCAAGCGCCTCGCACGCGACCTCGACCGCGGTCTGGTAGCCGAACGTGTAGTCGGTCCTGTCCAGGTCATTGTCTATGGTCTTGGGGATGCCGATGACGGGCACGCCCTTTTCATGGATGCGGTAGCCTATCTCCAGGGTGCCCTCTCCGCCGACCACGAACAGGCAGTCCAGGCCCAGCCTCGTGAAGGTGTCCACCGCAGCGTCGGAGCGGTCGCTCACGCTGATTGTTCCGTCCGGACCCAGCTCGCGGTACTCGAAGGGGTTGCCCTTGTTGGTCGTGCCCAGGATGGTCCCCCCCAGCGTGAGTATGTCGCGCGTCGAGCGGACCGTGAG
>JAKJGD010000037.1 GCA_022704585.1 Spirochaetota bacterium
TCCCCCTCGTGAAGGAGCGGTGCGGCAATAACCTGCTGCTGCTCGGCGGGCCGGAGGTGAGCTACAATCCCGAATCATGGATCGAGGATTTTCCCTGCATTGACTGCATCATTGCAGGACCGGGCGAGGCCGGGTTCCGGAGCTTTCTGGAAAACGGGACTGCGGACGGAGAAAAAATCCTGCGTTTCCCGAACCCCATTTTCGGAGGGATGCCGTTCCCCTACTCTGACGAGGACCTGACGGCGCTTGCGGACCGATATGTGTACTACGAGTCGAGTCGCGGATGCCCATACCGGTGTGCCTATTGCCTGTCGTCGCGCTCGGACCAGAGATTCCAGGCAAAAAGCATGGAGACCGTCAAAAACGAGCTCGGGCTGATTCTCAGGCACCGTCCAAAGCTCGTCAAATTCGTTGACAGAACGTTCAACATGCCGGGCGACCGGCACCGCGAGATATGGTCCTACCTTATCGACCGGTTCGCTGAAGGGCCCACGGTCTTCCACTTCGAGATCCATCCCTCGAACCTTGACGAGGAGGACTTCGCTATTCTCGCCCGAACACCGTCGGGCCTCTTCCAGTTCGAGGCAGGCGTCCAGTCCGTGAACCCGGAGGTGCGTACCGCTTCGGGACGATCCGGTGAGTGGAAAAAAGAAAAGACAGCCCTCGCACGTCTCATCTCATTGGGCACCATCCGCATGCATCTCGACCTCATCGCCGGCCTCCCCTTCGAGGGCATGGCGTCCGCGTCCAGGTCCTTTAACGAGGTGTACGCGCTTTCTCCCGGCCATTTTCAACTGGGTATACTGAAAGTCCTTCCCGGCACTGAGATGAGGGACCGGGCGGACGAATACGGCATGATTTTCGCTGCAGACGCTCCCTACCAGGTTCGGGAGACCCGCTGGCTGCCAGGGAACGAATTGCAGATCATAGAGAAAATAGCCGCCGTGGTGGACCGCCTGTACAACACCGGGCGTTTTCCCCTCGCTCTCGCCCGTTTGGCCGCGCGTTTCGATTCACCCTTTGACCTGTACCGCGCGTTCGCATCCGAGAGAATCCTTCCGACCAGAAGCTGGGAGTCAGGCGCCTCATTTCTGCTCGGTTTCACCACGGACCGTTTCCCGGAGGACCGGGGCTATGTTCTTGACGCACTGGGGTGGGACTGGTGCGCACATTCACGATCGCACCGGTATCCGGACATACTAAAGCCGGAGCAGGCCTCCGGGATCAAGAAAAAAGGATATGCATTTTTCAGGGGCTTCGGGGAAGATGGCACGGTACGTTACGGGAAGGAGGAGTTCGCGCTTTCCGACCTGAAGAGAGCTATCTTCTATAAAAGCGAAACGGAAGAGTTCAGGAAGACGCACATGGGCGGCTCATCGTGCGCCCTGTTTCTTCATGACGGGAGAATAGTGATGTATGACCTCACCCCGCCTCCGGCGTAGCCTTAAGCGGCAGGATGGCGCGAATGCAGCAACGTGCAGGGATGTACAAGCTGCTGCCTCCTCCAGGAAAGGGCTCCTGAAAAACGTTCCCTCTTTATCCTCCCCCTCTCACCCGGGGAGAGGGGGACCGAGGGGGCGAGGTCTACAAGAAAAAAAACATGAAAAAAAAACGCAAACAATACATCACACAGCTTGCTGAACGTTACCGCGGAGAGGGAGCGCAGCCGCTCTGCCCGCACTTCGGCCAGTGCGGCGGCTGCCTGTTCCAGGATATTCCCTATGAGGCCCAGTGCCTGATAAAAAGGGACATGGTCAACGAGATACTCCAGGGCGTCGCTGCCGTGGACGCTGTCCGGCCTTCCGCACCGTACCGCTACCGGAGCAGGATGGACATGGTGACCGCGTTCGGCAAATGCGGCCTTCGCCGTGGCGGCAGCTACCGGGTCGTGGTGGACGTCGAGTCGTGCTCCATCATGCGGGAGAAATCTGATGCCCTATTCCGGCACGTACGCTCCCTGATACAGGAGGTCGAAGGATACGATTACCTGCGGCACCAGGGGTATCTCCGCTACGTGGTAATCCGTGAAGCGACCTTCACCGGTCAGGTCATGGTTAATTTTGTGACCGCCGTACAGGAGAACAGGCTTGCTCCCGTGATCGAAGCGATCTGCCCTGAAGCGGATTCCGTTTCTCTCATACACAGCGGCGGCATGGCGGATTTGAGCTACGGCGGAATTTTCGAGACCATCAAGGCCGGTCATATCGAGGAGTCGTTTGACGGCATACTCTACCGCATTACTCCGAACTCCTTTTTCCAGTCGAACGCGGGCATCGCGATCGAGATGTACCGGAAGATCAGGGACGGCGCGCGCGGCAGGGTGCTGGACCTGTGCGCGGGCGTGGGGAGCATCTCGCTCTTCATCGCGGGCTCCGTCGATCGGGTAACCGGGGTCGAGATGAACCCCGAGGCTGTGGAAACCGCACGAATGAACGCTGAGATCAACGGGATCACGAACGCCGAGTTCGTCTGCAGCGAGGCGCGGGATTTTCTCCGGAGCGGTCCCGGCGGCTATGACACCATCGTGCTTGACCCGCCGCGGACCGGCATGACACGGGACGCCATGGAGCGCATTGATGCGATGAAGACGGAGCGCATCATCTACATGTCGTGCAATCCTGCCACGTTCAGGGATGACGTCGCGTCGCTCCGCAATTACAGGGTCGAGTCGCTTGAAGCGTATGACATGTTCCCCCAGACCCCCCACGTTGAGCTTCTGGGAACGCTGAAACCGGTATAGCGCATTCAGCAGGCGGCTCAGGCCGAGGGCTTGCCCGGCTCACCGTCAAGAACATCACGGAGGGCGGCGGTTGAATCAACGATGACATCCGCCATGAACTTGAAGTTTATCGTGTCGATGGTGTCATCGGGCGAGTGGTAGTTCTTGTTCCGGTAAAACCCGGTGTCCGATATCATGATCGCCGGATAGCCCGACCGGATGAAGGACATGTGATCGGAGAGATCCATACCGGGAATCGATGCCGGCCCGATGTATTCGAAAATCTTGCAGCGCGCATGGTTGTTGTAAATCTTTTTCCAGCGGTACACGCTATCCGCGTTGGATGGCAGGGAAATCACGCTGATGTAATTTCCGCATACGGGATATTCCTTGTGCTTGTGGTTCAGGGGGTAATCCTGGGGGCACCGCCGCGATGCGAACCCGACCATCTCAAGGCAGACCATGAGCTCGATCGAGTCTTTCCGTTTGCGGCAGTTCACGGCGTTCACCATGCTTCCCATCAACTCGGTCGAGAAAAAAGGCGGCTCCTCGAGTGTGAAGGCCACGAACCGTACGGTCTTCCGGTACCGACGTACCGCCAGCAGCCGGTAAATCTCCAGGAGAGCGGCAATTCCGGAGGTATTATCATCCGCTCCGGGAGTGTCCTCGATCGTGTCATAATGAGCGCCCACCAGTATGATCGAGCCGGGGAATTCGGTGCCGGGAATCTCTGCAATAACATTGGAAACTTTCACCCCTGCGGCGGTATACGTTTCCTCCCTGGGCTTGTAGCCATACCGGGAAAAATAGTCCTTTATATAGTCCCGTGCCTGCTCGAGGTTCTGATATTTACGTATGGTCCGCTCGCCGAGCTCGACGGAGAGGTAGTGAAGAATATCCCGTGCGTTGCGAAGGACCTGGTTCTTTTCCCGTGAAGCATTCGACAACTGTGGCAGAATTCGCATGGAGGCCTCGTTTTTAGTTATGACCATAGAGACACTCGATATCTTTTTTTCAAGGATTTTTCAAACTAATTTCTTGACTTAATTTATTTATGATGCAAAATTACCATAATAGTGAATAATTGGCCGGGGATCAAGCAGCACGACGCCGGACACGTTCGTGAAAATCAATAACCATGAGGACCGACGATGGAAGTATTTGACGGTTTTATTTCGGCCATAGCCAGCGAATTTAAAATTCGATTTCATAAGGACGCCGAGGGCAGCTACACCACCACCATTGAGTTTGACAACAACCGGTCCCAGGACGTGCTCATAACGCTCGCCAAGGACGAATCGGGGGACAGGATCATCAACTATTTCTCGATAATCGGTAAAATAAAGAAGGACCTCTGCGAGCTTTACAAGTACTGCCTGCAACTGAACGCGACACTCGACTACGGCGCCATCGGGCTGATGAGCGATACGCTCGTGCTGAAAAACAGCATCATGCTCAAGGACTGCGATCCGATCCGCTTTATGAAGTCCCTTACCTATCTGGCGGCCAAGGCCGACGAGATGGAAGAGCTTCTCATCAAGGACAACATCTATTAACAGTCCATACAATCTTCCAGCCCCGTTTGAAACTGGCTCCCGTTTTATGCCGGTATACATTCCGAGCAGGGAAACCGGACCACGCATCGAAGTATAGCCGACCCTGCCCCGGCGCCGGATTTGACGATATGATCAAGGAATCCATAAAAATACATGACAACTACCAGTTTGAGCTGAAGCAGACATATAACCTTTCCCTTGATGAAAAGAGAAAAAATTCCTATTTCGTGCAGACGTATTTCTTCATCCCTGATAATCTCAATATCAACAGGGAGACCTATACGCGCGAGGATTTCTACAAGGATCTCCGCGCCACCGTGCGTCTGACGACTCCCTCGATACTTCTCAGGACACTTGAAGCGGATTCCGGCATGTTCACAAGAATGCGGCAGGGCATCGAGGCGGTTCACGGAAAGAACGCTAACCGCCAGGGCATTGCCAACTACGAATACCAGGTTAAGATCTTTTGCCTGATCTATAAGAAATCAATGAAAATACAGCTGGGCTTCATTCGTAAGTCCCGCAGAAAAAAAGAGACCGAACACCTGCTTGAGGAATTTTTAACATGCGTGAACGCGCTTACGGGCAGGTTCAGGGAGCTCAGCCCTCCGGCAGCGGGGGGAAAGACGCCCCCTGATCTGAGAACGGTCTTTCTGTTCGCGGACGAATACCTGAGCCTGAAGACCGAAACCCATACCTGCCGCCTGATGGAAATACTTGGCGAAGCACATCCGGCGCTCCTGCGAAGATACAGGACCCGCCTCATGGACATCGTCCGTCGTGAGTCGGCTTACCGGCAGGAAAGAAACTATCCGTCCATCCCTTCTGTCTCCGGAGAAAACGAAACGTATGTGTTTCGCCAGGGAGCGCTGAAGAAATATCTGAGCAACATACTCTTCCTGGAAACGCGTGTCGAAAGAGGAGGGTTGTTCCTCGAGCAGGCCATTTACAGCGCCGCGGCCGGTATTGCAATGGTCTTCGCGACCATGGTCGCCTTCATCGGTCAGAGTCGCTATGGCGGCCTCTCCCTCCCCTTCTTCATTGCCCTGGTCATCAGCTACATGTTCAAAGACCGCATCAAGGAGCTTCTCAGGCTCTACCTGAGCGTCACCCTGCGCTCCCGCCTGTACGACCGCAGGAGGAACATCTACCATAGCTTTGACGAAAAGATCGGCACCTGCAGGGAGAGCTTTAACATCATCGATAGCGGCAAGGTCCCTTCCAAGATCCAATCCTACCGGGGCCGGGACCGGATCACCGACATAAACAACAGCATGACATCGGAGCACGTTATACTGTACCGGAAGTACATACGTCTCAACTCGAAGAATTTCCGGAAAATAAAACAACATCATTCGACCAATGACGTCATCGACATCATGCGCTTTAACGTTCAGCATTTTCTCCGGAGCATGGACAACCCTGAAAAGAAAATCTTCATCGCCACACGGGGCGGCTACCTGAAATCCTCGGGCAAGCGGGTGTACCATATCAACATCATCACCCACTTCCTGACAGGCAGCAAGGACTACTTCCGGCGCTTCAGGCTTGTACTGAACAGAGAGGGGATCCGGCGAATCGAAGAAGTGTTATAGGCATTAAAAAAGGCAGGCCGCCGGCCTGCCTTTTTTACGCGCCTTAATCGCGCACCATGTAGCTTTCCTGGTACCGTTCGTTTTCCTGTATGCTCTTCAGCAGTCCAAGCGCCTTCTGTTTGGTCGAGAGAGGCCCTATCCTCACCCTGAAATACTGTTTACCCTTCACACGGCTCTCGTCGATGTAGGCGTCGTAGCTCTTTTCTTTCAACGCCTTCATCTCGCTCTGCGCCGTCGTTCTTTTATCGAAGGACGCGACCTGTATGGTATAATGGCCCGTGCCGGTCGTTTTACCGCGCTCGATTTTTTCACCGGAAACCTCGACCACCTTAGATTTCGCACTTTTCTTTTTCCTGGAAACGCTCTTAACCGGCTGCTTTTTAGCGGGCCTGTACACCGTGTCGTCCTCGTCAACGCGGGACAATTTCTTCGCATCCGTCAGATCTGCGGCCGGGGCCTTTTTCTTCGCGTCTTTTTCGGGAATAATCGTTTCCGATATATTGTCCCTGGTCAGGAGATCTGAAGAATCATCCTTCAAACCGGCAGATTTTTCACCGGCTGTCCCCTTTTCGAGCCTGTCTCCCTCAATTCCCTTGAGATCTTTGTCAGCACCGAGCATCCTGTCATCAAGGGGCTTGGAAAGCTCGTCCTCTGCCGCTGCCTCCGGAATATTGGTTTTGAGCATATCCAGCTCTTTCTGGCTGTCGAATATGTCATTACGGGTGAGAAGGGTCTTGCCGCCGTCCCCTCCCTTGACAAAATTCATCCCAAGCAGGAACGACACGACAATAATGCCGATGACTGCGGCCGAGATGAGGATAATGCGCGCTATATCGAGGTTCAGAACATACACGCTTTTTTCTCTTACCTTCTGATGAGGTATGTTAAATTGTTCCATATAATGACCTGCCTTCCCAAAATAATGCATAGCTGAATGTACAGATATATATTCGGCCGAACCGATTCGAGCGCTTAATTAAAAAATTATCTCCGTATCTCCGATTTATCGCCTGTTGTACGCCACTCGCGATCAATCAGGTCACGGTATTTGATCTTTTGCCGTTCGCCGGCCCATCCCCCCAGGGAAGCGTCGAGCAGCTCGTCGAACAGCTTTTCATGCATGATATTCAGCAGTGCCGCATACAGTGGTCCGGCGTTGATGGGGCCGGACAACTCCAGTAATTCGCCTATTATCCTTTTTTTGGGAATTTCCCCTTTGCAATACAGCCCTGTAAACGACTCAAGGTCAACAACCCTGGCGCCGGCAGGAGGCAGGCCCCGCTCATTCAGAATGGCAACATCCATGCCGTGGTTCCGGATATAATCCTCTGTCAATTGCCGGTACTGGAGAAACGACTTTCTCGTGAATTTTCCCTCGCGCTTCAGGCCGCCGCTGCTCCCGAGGATATAGCGGCAGTTCAGCCCCTCGACCGTGGTAAAGCGGTCCTGGAAAAATGACGCGTAGCGATCCTGATAGGCCGTACCGCGGGCATAAATGCGGTAACCGGAAAATGAAAAATCCTGACCGGTGATCCCTATAGCGGAGAAGCCGCATGCGCGGCAGAGGCTGATCGCGTCTCCCGCCACGCTGCCGGTCGACGAGTCCACCGAGCCGATTGCGTCACCGTACACCTCGGCGGCAAGCTGTGCAAGGGGATGGGTATTGAGCGAGATGAATGCCCGACGCCGATTGAGCACGGACGGATACGACGAGATCGAGCAGACCACCGGGGCGTTTCCCGTATCGCACCGGATGAAATGCTCCTGCACATACGGCTGCGGGTCCACGGACATGACCAGGTCGGGGACGATCCCGCACCGGCACAGGACGGGAAGGGCCGAATCCACGGCCACGATAAAGAACCGCTGCTGCGCGCTTCTCATCATGACGATATCATCCTCAAGGGAGGGGCCGGATACGGCAATGACCGCGGGATGGCCGGTGAAAGCCCCGAACAGGCTGCGCACGGGGCGCGCCCCCTCCAGGTGCCGGAGATTGCGTAAAATATTCGCCACGTAGCGGGGCCCGAACGCCTCCCTGGTAGCCTTGTTCCCCGCTTTCAGGTGTATGAGCTTCTCGACCTCGTTCCTGATCCCGCCGTAATAATCTCCGAATGCCCGGACCGAGGCAGGGTGTTCCAGGACCGATATCCCCCTGATCCTGTCCATGTCGATCCTCGCAGAGAGAACGCCGGCAACATCAGCCGCTGATTTTCCCGCGAGGATCGTCACGCGGGGAGATTCGGCAAGGAATGAGGTAAGGCCGTTCCGCCCGATCTCCTTCTCCAGACCCGGAACAATATCAATGATGATGACTTCGCTGTATCGGTCGAGCATCTCCCTGACAGGCAAAAGGTGATACCCGAGGCCGCAGCCAAGCACAACGAGCATGTCAAAGCGCGCAGGATCAAAGCGGCCGGAAAAATGGTCCGCTTCCCGCTCCGGACTGACCCTGCTGTGGAGGTACACTTCTCGCCCTCCCGAGCGCACAAGAATCGTATCGCTTCCCAGCCTTGTTTTTACAATCGAGTATGTAATATCATTTTCGTTCATGTTTTCTTCTTATCATTTGACCGGCTATCACTATTATCGACAGTTCTCCGAGAAATAGTTATGCGGCATGAGGCCGTCACTTCCAGAGACACAATCGTTTTTTCTTTATCAGCATACGCTCAGATAATTAAAAAATATTCATAAATTTTAGCCTGTTCTAAATAAATTAGTTGACACTAACTTATTGGATGACTACATTTATTTTGAATTTTTTCTTCTGTTATCAGGTGTTATTAATGAAATTGGCTGATCTGCAAAACGGACAGAAGGGAGTGATCGCCAGGATACACGGCCGCGGTCCTTTCCGTAACCGCATCACCGAGATGGGATTTGTACGGGGAAAAACCGTTTCTGTAATAAAGAATGCCCCGCTGAAAGACCCTATCGAATACCGGCTTATGGGTTATAACGTATCCCTGAGGAGAAGCGAAGCCGCTCTTATTGATGTGGACCCCGTCGAAATGAACAATTGCGCCGCACCTGCTCCGCTCAGGGAGCGGCATGGGCCGGGCTACCGTCATCGGCACCGCGGCGGCTCCCTCCATGACGGTGCAGACTCTCATCCGCATGCACAATTCCGCGGACGCCGCAAACACGGTCTCGCGGAACGGACCATCAGGGTCGCCCTGGTCGGCAATCCGAACAGCGGCAAAACGACGCTTTTCAACAACGCCTCCGGCTCACGCGAGCATGTCGGGAACTACTGCGGCGTTACCATAAGCGCAAAGAAGGCCCGCTTCAACCACGATGGGCGCACGTTCCTCATAACGGACCTGCCGGGCACCTATTCTATTTCCGCATACACTCCGGAAGAGCTCTTCGTGCGCGACCACCTGCTCGATGAGCGTCCCGATGTCGTTATCAATGTTATCGATGCCTCCAACCTCGAGCGCAATTTGTACCTTACGACCCAGCTGATAGATATGGGACACACCGTCGTGATCGCGCTTACCATGAGCGACGAGATGATGAAGCGGGGCGATTCATTCAACCATACGATGCTCGGGAAAATGCTGGGTATACCGTTTGTTCCCACTGTCGGGCCGACGGGAGAGGGCATTGACGTCCTTTTCGATACGGTCGCGGCAGTGCACGAGGGAAGGGACAGCACGGTAAGGCAGGTGACGATCAATTACGGTCCCGACATCGAGAGCGCACTATCAGCGCTGGAGAAGAGCATTGCGGAAGCAGGCGCCGGCATACTTCCCTTTTCCCCGCGATTCGCCGCCATCAAGCTTCTCGAAAAGGACCCCGACATTATCCGGCGCATGGCCGGGCTCCCGGGCGGCGCAGGTATAACGATCGGCGCGGACAGCCTAGTGCGGGAGCTCGAAATCGTCATGAAGGAAGACTGCCAGACACTGCTAAGCGACGCACGGTACGGTTTTATCGCCGGGGCTCTCCGCGAGACGCTTCGTCCGGCATGGCAGCCCGCGTTCACCATGAGCGACCGGATTGACCGGTTCCTCACGCACCAGGTGTTCGGCTTCCCCATCTTCCTTTTTTTCATGTGGGCCACCTTCCAGCTTACGTTCACCCTGGGTCAGTACCCGATGGACTGGATAGAGTCCGGCGTCGTGTGGCTGTCCGGTTTCGTCAGTTCCGTCATGCCCGCCGGCCTGTTACGCGAGCTTATTACAGACGGCATTATTGCCGGAGTGGGCGGCGTCATCGTGTTTCTTCCAAACATTTTGATTCTGTTTTTCATGATATCCCTGATGG
>JAKJGD010000557.1 GCA_022704585.1 Spirochaetota bacterium
AGAGGGGAGGGGCGAGAGAGAATGCTGTTCAGGAAAAGCCGCCGGTCAGGAGGACCGGCGTCGCGAGAGCAAACATGGATGTTTGCCTCGAGCGTACGCGAACCGCATGTTATTGCTACACCTCATGATAGGACAAGCACTTTCCGGGAGTTTTCAAGGGAGAACTAATTGCCATTAAATGTCCAAATGAAGGCGGGGATGGGCATCCCCGCCTTCATTTGGACAAACCTTTCTGAGCGATGAGCCGGATTCGGCGGAGCCGATCCGGCGAATTCGCCGGGAGCCCACGCCGGGAGCGCACAGGATGTGCGCCTGCAGGCGCGTACAGGATGTATAAAAAGCGCCTGCCTTTTGAGGCGGCGCGGGGGTTGGGAGTATAAGCGGCGACGGATTTAAATCCGTCGCCAACAGAAAGAATTATGCTGATTCAGAGATTGTGAATTTATTGGAGGATATAACTAAATTTATGATAGGGTCGGGTTTAAACCCGACCCTATCAAAGCGGTTGCCGCCCTTCCCCTCATATAGCCTGACCGGGCTCCCGGTTGTCGCCCCGCCTCCGGACGGAGGCAAAAACCCGGGGTTGCTCAACCCGGAATTATTCTGCCGGCCAATGGATTCCCGCTTTTGCGGGAATGACATGGGCGAGTCCCCTTGCGCCGGGCGGCGCACCAATCCTTCTTGACACTCAATCCATAAATATATAGTATGTCTTGTTATGTCACGCACCTGCCGGTGCATGGTATCGATCCTTTTTTATGGGTGAATTGATTGAAGAATGGAGCTATACAATCGGCGATAGCAACGGCGATCCTGGCGCTGCTGTTCGGCGGCTGTGCGAAGCTCGCGCCGCCGAAGGACCCGTACACGCTGAATGTGCA
This sequence comes from Spirochaetota bacterium, assembly GCA_022704585.1. The sequence goes on from JAKJGD010000557.1 coordinate 882, forward strand.
CATGGGCGCGGAGCCGGGCACCCTCAACCCCATCACGGCCACGGATGCGTACGCCAGCGCGATAAACCAGCGCATCTACGAGACGCTGGTCGACCGCGACTACGACACGCTGGCGGTCATTCCACAGCTTGCCGAGCGGTGGGAGATATCCCCTGACCGGCTCAGGTTCCGTTTCTATCTGAAAAAAGGCGTTCTATGGAGCGATGGTGTTGAATTCACCGCAGATGACGTGGTGTATTCATATGAAAGGATCATGGACCCGAAGGTGGCCTGCGCGCACCTGAAGGTCTACTACCTCGACATAAAGAGCTGTAAAAAGATTGACCGGTATGCGGTCGAGTTCCGTTATTCGCGACCCTATTACCTGGCCCTCATTTTCTGCGGCGGCATGCCGATCGTACCGAAGCATATTTTCAATGACGGAACGGATTTCAACACCCATAAGAACAACCGGCACCCGGTGGGCACCGGCCCCTTCCTGTTCGGAGGCTGGGACACGGGGAAGACGATAGCCCTGGTGCGTAACGAGCGGTATTGGGGGAAAAAGCCCGAGATCAGGAAAGTGGCATACCGGCTCATAAGCGAGCCCGGCGTGGCGCTTCAAATGCTCAAAAAGGGCGAGCTTGACATGATGGGTCTCCGGGAGATAGAATGGGTGCGGCAGACCGGGTCGAAGAAGTTCAACGAAAACTTTTACAAGAATAAATACTTCCTCTCCTCGTTCAGCTACATTGGCTGGAACCAGGCGCGGGATTTTTTCAAAGACCGGAGGGTCCGTCTCGCCATGACGCACCTCATCAACCGCAGGCAGATCCTGGACAAGCTGCTTTTCGGGCTCGGCGAGATCGTAACCGGTCCCTTCTATATATTCGGGGACAGCTATGACCGCTCCCTCAAGCCGTGGCCCCATGATCCTGCCCGCGCCCGGCAGCTCCTGGCCGAGGCCGGCTGGACCGACCATGACGGTGACGGCATCCTGGATAAAAACGGCAGGAAGTTCTCGTTTAAATTCACCATTTCATCCGGCAGCGAGTTCGCCGAGCGCCTTGCGAGCATCCTCAAGGAAGACTTCTCAAAGGCCGGGATCGAGATGAATATTAACCAGTTCGAGTGGGCGGTCTTCATCGACAAGATTCAGCGGCGTGATTTTGACGCCACTTCCCTGGGATGGTCCGACCCGGATTTCCAGGACGATCCCTACCAGATATGGCATTCCTCGCAGATAAACGGCGGG
>JAKJGD010000558.1 GCA_022704585.1 Spirochaetota bacterium
TCCGATGGAGGCGATCGGCGGCGATTTTTTTCATTTAATACTTTACATGATCGCGGCTTCGGTGTTTTCATTGGCGATGTTGTCGGGCACGGGGTATCAGCCGCGCTGTTTCTCTCGCTGGTCCGGTCATTTACCGAAAGGCTGAATTTTACCAGGGGTGACAGCCCGTCGCATTACATCAAGGACCTTAACGGCGACCTTGCTGGCTGGAGAGTCATTTTGTTCCTTACCGCGTTGTATGGATATTTTGATTTTTCGGGTGAAGGAACCGTCTTCCGTTTTGCCAAGGGCGGGCACACTCCTCCGGTCCTGCACGAGCGCTCCACCGGATCGGTCAGGATATTGTCTTCGGGAGGCATGCCTGTCGGTCTGTCTCCCGATGCCGTGTTCCAGCAAGTAGAGGTGGCTATGAAGCCGGGGGACAGGATATTCCTTTATACCGATGGAATCATCGAGGCGCGTGACGGCAAACAAACCATGGTCGGCCCGGAGGGACTTGAGTCTATCATCGGGCGTTCCGGCGGCCTGGACCTGGGAGGATCCCTCGATTATATACTTGACGAGGTATCGCGTTTCAGCGAGGGAATACGGATCGAGGACGATATGGTCATCATAGGCCTGGAAGTATTAGGCTAGGGGGGAGGGGACTATGACCGAATGGAAGGATATCGCACCCTTCATCGAGGGGATTGCGGAACTTTCCGGCATCGCATTCTGCGCATGCGGTCTTGACGGGGTCATTACGTACATGAGCGCATCTCTGCCCGGATTGCTCGGCCGCGGTGGTGAGGGCGGCGCCGGTTTGAAAAAAATATCGGATATTTCGCCTGAGCTCGAGGGGATGCTGTCTGCGGCCGTACGGGAAGGAAAAAACGCCTTCAGGGAGCTTGCCGTACAGGCGGGATCGGGAGAACAGCGGGTATTCTCGTGCAGTGCCGCGACGCTTAAGGGTGCCGGAGCCGATCCGGTCATTGTTTTTGTCCTGCATGATGTTACACGTTACCGCGACGGATCGGGCGCGGGCGAATGGCGCGCAATCGTGGAAAGCCTCGAGGACGGTTATTACGAGTGTGACCTGAATGGCACGTTTACCGTTTCCAACGGCGCGATGCACCGCATTACCGGATACGAGGGCGACGAACTCGTCGGCAAAAACTATGTATCCTTTTACTCCCCGGAAGACGTGAAACAGATTTACGCTCTTTACCATGAGGTATTTGTCACCGGCACGCCGGCGCGGCTGATTAATTTCAAGGGCATAACCAAGAGCGGTACCAGGAAAAGCATAGAAGGCTCCATCTCGCCGATCAGGGATGAAACAGGGGCCATACGAGGGTTCCGCGGAATTTTACGCGACCTTTCTGACAAGAACAGGATCGAGAAGGAGCTCCTCCGGGCCCGCAAGCTCGAGGCGATCGGCATAATGGCCGGAGGCATCGCTCACGATTACAATAACGCGCTCACTGCCGTACTGGGAAATATTTCCCTTGCCAAAATGGAAGCGGACCCGGCCAATGCCAGCATGATGGAGTACCTGAACGACGCGGAGATGGCGTCGATGAAAGCTGTGGACCTGACCAGGAGGCTCTCAACCTTCGCGCGCGGCGGCAAGCCGGAGCGCAGCGTGGTCGATTGCACGGACACTGTCAGGTCGATTGCCAGCACGGTGCTTGCCGGTTACGCGGGGACGTACGAGGTCCTCATCCACAAGGACCTGTGGAAGGTGGACATCGACGAGTTCCAGATCGGGCAGGTCATCACGTATATACTGAACAACGCGGTCGAGGCGATGTCCCCGCCCGGGCATATCTCCATCGCCGTTGAAAATATCGTTGTAGAACAGGAAGAGTCGCGCCACGAGCTATCCCTCCAGCCGGGAAAATTCGTGCGGATCTCGATCAGCGATAAGGGGATGGGCATACCGCCGGAGGAGATCAACAACATATTCGATCCCTACTACACGACGAAGGAGATGGCAAGCGGCATGGGACTCGCCACAAGCTACGCCATCATCAAGCGCCATCACGGATATATTGACGTCAGGTCTGCTCCCGGAAGGGGCTCGACATTCATACTGTACCTGCCCGTGGCGCAGTAACCGCCGTC
>JAKJGD010000559.1 GCA_022704585.1 Spirochaetota bacterium
CGGTAGCGGCGCACCAGTGCGTCGGTGGAGCTGTCGGACTGGGCCGCGGGCGAGCCGTCGGTGGTGATCACCGGCAGCAGCGCTTTGGCCTGGGTTTTGCCGAGCTCCACCCCCCACTGGTCGAACGAGTAGAGGTCCCAGATAATTCCCTGTGTAAATATCTTGTGCTCGTACATGGCGATCAGCCCGCCCAGGGAAAAGGGCGTCAGCTCATCGGCCATGATCGTAGTGGTCGGCCTGTTGCCGGAAAAGGTGCGGTACGGGACGAGCCGCTCCGGCACCCTGTCAAGCCTGAGCTCTTCCGCGCTTTTTCCGAATGCAAGCGCCCGTGTTTGCGCAAACAGGTTCGCCGTGAGCTTGCGGTGGTGGTCGCCCGCGTCGTTGAGTGATCGCGTGAAGCCGATAAAGTCTGCCGGTACGAGCTTTGTGCCCTGGTGCAGCAGCTGATAAAACGCGTGCTGTCCGTTCGTGCCGGGCTCGCCCCATATCACCGGGCCTGTCTGGTAGTCCACGGCGCGCCCGGAACGGTCAACGCCCTTGCCGTTCGATTCCATGTCCGCCTGCTGCAGGTAGGCCGGGAATCGATTCAGATACTGGTCATACGGGAGCACCGCATACGACTGCGCGTTAAAAAAATTATTATACCAGATGCCCAGCATCGCCATGATGACCGGTATGTTCCTGTCAAACGCCTCGCTTTTGAAATGCAGATCCATTTCGTGGAAACCGCGGAGGAGCGACTGGAAGTTTTCGCGTCCCACCGAAATCATTACCGGGAGGCCTATGGCCGAGGTGACCGAGTACCTGCCGCCGACCCAGTCCCAGAATTCGAACATATTCGACGTATCGATGCCGAACCGCCCGACCTCTTCAGCATTGGTGGACAGAGCCACAAAATGGAACGGTATGGCTTTCTCTGACCCGAGTTTCTCGACCAGCCAGCTTCTGGCCGTACCGGCATTGGTCATCGTTTCCTGCGTGGTAAAGGTCTTCGATGCCACGATGAACAGTGTCGAGGCGGGATCAAGCCGCCGCAGGGTCTCCATGATATGGGTCCCGTCGACGTTCGAAACAAAGTAGAATTCCATGTCGCGCTTCGAGTAATACTTCAATGCCTCCGTTACCATGCAGGGCCCGAGGTCCGAGCCGCCGATCCCGATATTGACGACGTGCCGGATCGGCTGTCCCGTGTACCCTTTCCATGTGCCGCCACGCACGTCATCGGAAAAGCGCCCCATCCGGTCAAGGACGGAAAAGATCCCCGGCATCACATCGATACCGTCCACGTACACGGGTGTGCCCGAGACGTTGCGCAGGGCCGTATGAAGGACGGCCCTGCCCTCGGTTTCGTTTATCTTTTCTCCTCTGAACATCCTGTCGATCTCTTCCCTGAGGCCGCAGGCCTCAGCAAGGTCCGTAAGGAGCCTGATCGTTTCCCCGGTTATTATATTTTTCGAATAATCAAAAAAGAATCCGTTTGCCGTTATGGAAAATCTTTCAGCCCGGCCCGGATCGGAATCGAAAAGCCCACGGAGGTTTACAGACCGCATTTTTTCATAATGCTTCTGCAGAAGGCGCCATTCCTTCATTTTCATCAAACGATTTCGCGACATATCATCCCCCGGTTGCGCCATACCGCGCCGTCCAAGCGTATAGTACATTCATTAAATTCAACAGTCAAGAATTTAATCTCCGCCTGCATGCATCTCGTGCCAGGAGCAGATTCTCGCGAGACAGCATGCATCGCATGCGGGATTCTTTTTGCAATAGTCTTTCCCGTGGGCCACGATAAGCGCGTGAAATTCATTATATTCGTCCGCGGACCCTTTGAAGCACAGATGGAACAGCTCCTGTACGGCATGGTATTTCTCACCACCGGTAAGCAGGCCAAGCCGCGTGAACATGCGCACGGTATACGCATCCACGACGAATCTTTTCGCACCGAGCGAATACAGCAATATCGAGTCAGCGGTCTCCGGGCCGATCCCGTTAACCGACAGGAGCTCGCTGCGCACCGTCGTGGGGTCCATCTCCCTGAGCATACACCAGTCAAAACGGCGGGTGGCATACCAGCGTATGAAATTTTTTATTTTTTTCGCTTTCTG
>JAKJGD010000038.1 GCA_022704585.1 Spirochaetota bacterium
CCTCTTGCCGCCGCCGAGAAAAAGGTGGAATGAGCTCGCGTCTATGATCGGGACGCCGGTCTTCAGCCTGTTCTCGATTTCTTTTTCAACGTGTTTGAGGTAATCGCTCAGCGGCGCGAATATCGTTTTTATGTCCTTTCCCATGTCGTGCGCCGCTGTCAGTCGAAGGTCGATAGGCACTCGCGCTGGGATTCGAAAATTTCGAACACTTTATCGAGCATGGTGGTTTCAAAAAGCCTCAACAGGTTATCGTTCACGATAACGAGCTTGATGTCGCCTTCGTTGTCCTTGATCTTTCTTTTTATGGCCACCAGGACGCCAAGGGCCGAGCTGCAAATATGTTTAACATCCATCATATCGATACAGATGTTGTTTTTGCCCTTGTCAAGGCAATCCTGGAGCATTCCCTCGAGTTCTTCCGAACCTTCCTGGTCAATGCGTCCATCGAGAATAAGAATTTCAACATTATCAGTTGATTTTCTCTTCATGTTATATACTCCATACCGCCATTGTTTATGCCATCCAGCACCGCAGCCGACATCGTGTCGATCGACGCAGGAAGTTCCCTTCTATACCGATAGTATGCCGGGGTCAATTCATATATTCGCGGTTAATCCAATATAGAATAAAAATTATTTTTTTTCAAGTCTTTTTATGTCCGCCCGGGCCATTGTAAGGGAAATTACGCTCCGGGCGCCGGCATTCCTGAGCTGGCGGGCGCATTCGTTTATCGTGGCGCCGGTCGTAAAAATGTCGTCGACAAGGAGTACAGATTGCCCGGACAGGGAGGCGCCGGACGCGGCCTCGTACCGGCCGAGGATATTGATGAAGCGGTCCCGCAGGCCCAGTTCCCGCTGCTTACCCGCGCCGCGCCGCTCTGAAAGCAGGCTGCGGCAGGGGATGCCCGTCCTCTTCGACATGACGCGTGCGATCAGCTCGGACTGGTTGAAGCCCCGGTCCCTCTGTTTTTTCGGGTTCATGGGGACCCACGTTATCAGGTCTGCCGATATGCCCCGGCCGGCAAGCCCGGCGCACGCGAGATCGCCCAGGAACGAATGGAGCTTTCGCACCCGGCCGAATTTCAGCTCGTGGAGGAGCTTTTTCATTATGCCATCATATGAAGCCACGGTGATGTTCGAGTCAAGATACCAGCGCCGGCCGGAGCAGACGGCGCACATCCCATTGTCCGGTTCAGGGCCCGAGCAGACCGGGCACGATCGGTCAAGGAAGTGTACTGCGCGTGCGCAGTCTTCGCACAGAAAATTCATCCTCGATGAAACGGGCCGTCCGCATCCGGCGCAACGGGACGGGAACAGGATATCGGCAAACAACGCGATCATGCGTGACGGTAACGCGTGGGATCGGCGACGCCGGCGTCGAGAAAGCCTTTTTTCCTGATCTGGCAGCTGTCGCAGGATCCGCAGGCGAGGCCGTCGGGATCCGGGTCGTAGCAGCTGTGAGTGAGAGCGAAGTCGACACCGAGTGAGGCGCCTTTTTTGATGATCTCCGATTTGCTCATGCCGATGACGGGTGTTATGATGGCGAACGGGTCTCCGTCCACGCCGGACCTGGTGCCCCGGTTCGCCATTTCCTGAAATGCCCGGAAAAATTCCGGCCGGCAATCGGGATAACCGCTGTAATCGACCGCGGTCGCCCCGATAAAGATGTGGCGTGCGCCGGCCGACTCCGCGAAGGCGAGCGCGTATGAAAGAAACAGAATATTGCGGGCCGGCACGTAGGTATCCGGGATGCCGTCTTCGTGCGTGTCGCGGTTTTTAGGCACGGACAGCCCCGCGTCGGTGAGGGCCGATCGGAATATCCGAGCCGGGATATCGATGACAAGCGGGGGCGGCATGCTGAACGAGCGGGCGATCCGCCCGGCGGCGATCACTTCGACCGCGTGCTTCTGGCCGTACGAAAAGGTGAGGGCTGTGAGGGCGAAGCCCGAATCGATGGCGATCGCTGCCGTTGTTGCGGAATCGATGCCGCCGCTTAGAAGGATAATCGCCTTTTTATTTTGCATTATGAAACCTTTTCATTTGTGTAATACCTGCTTCAAATTGCAGGTACAGGGTTATCTGGCATGTCATTCCGGGGAGCCCCTGCGGAGGCGATGAAGCACTCTTCGGCTACGATCAGGGACCAATCGGTTGCCGAGCGGAGCGGCGCAGTGAGCCTGCCGAACTGTCGAGGCACGCTTCGCTTCGCTCGTGATGACATCCACCAGTGGTACATAAACACCCGGTTTTATATAGTACGAACGGGAACGGCGGGCGATGAATTATTTTTTCCGCGGCGGCGTCTTTTTATTGATTTTTTTTACCAGTTTGACCTGGTTACCTTTCTTGTTGTAGCGGACGGAGTCGAAGATATTCTTCGCCATCGAGATGCCCCTCCCGTGGGCAAGCATGTGCCGGTTGGCGTCACGGGAATTGTTTCCCATCACCTTGCGGTGGTCAAACCCGTCTCCCTCGTCGGATATCACGTACATGATGCGCTCTTCATCGACCATATAGGAGACAATGACCCGGCGGTCGCGGCACTGCGGTTCGTTTCGCCGGCGTGCGACAAAATCGAAATAGGAATCGTCCAGCATGGCTTTTGATTTTTCACGGAAAGAGATGCCGAGGTTCCCGTGCTCAATTGCGTTGATTATCATTTCCCTGAGGGCTATGCGGACAAGCTTCACCTGCTTCTGGTCAACGAGCCGCCGGAGGTTTTTCGTGATGAGCTGGGTCACGTCCTCCGCCGCTGTCAGGAGGTTTTCGATGGCGTAGACGTGGTTTCGTTTGTCGAGACACTCGATCCCGGAGCATTCTGTCGCGGACTGTGTTTTCCCCGATGTTTTACCCGATCGCGGCATTTCGTCAGCACCTGCTTTCAATTCATTCTAAAGGCTTTCCTGCCCGGTAATCCGCCAGAGTGCGGTCATACAACGTTAAACAACTTCTTTATATGCAGCATGTCGAAAATCTTCATCACGAAGGGGGAGATGTTGATGATAGAGAGCTCTTTACCGAATGATTTAACCAGGGTCTGGAGCTCGACAAATGACGCAATGGTTGAAGAATCGCATGAGCGGACGTGCTCGAGGTTCAGTACCAGGTCCTTCCTGTGCTCGCGCACCGTTTCCTCCAGCTGGCGGAATATAACCTGGGAGTTGTGAACGTTCAGGATGTTGTCCTGCAGGGTGGCGATTATTGGATCATTAATCTCTATCGTGACCATGAAATGCCCTTCTTCAGAAGAAGGCTGACAAAGTGATAACCGGAAATCAACTCATTTTTCGGGGGTTATGCTAAAAAGTGAACACGGAGGCTGTTTTTTTATTGAAAAAATGCAGAAGTGAAATTATTACGGAGGAGACGGAACGGTCGCTGGCACCCTGCCGAATGGCCGTTGTAACACAGGCATTGTGACAGGGAGGATTGGGTGTGGACAAGGATAAAATCAAGAAGGCGATTGTTGATTTACTGGATGCGATCGGTGAGGACCCTTCGCGTCCCGGACTGAAAGACACGCCTGACCGGGTGGCCCGCATGTTCGAGGAAATCTTCGGGGGTGACAGGAAGGACCCGGCCGATATCCTGGGGCGCACGCATGAGCTTGAGCACGATGAAATGGTCATAGTCAAGGACATCAATTTCTACACCATGTGCGAGCACCATCTTCTTCCCTTCTTCGGCGTCTGCCATATAGCCTATATACCGGAAAACAAGCGGATAGTCGGTATCAGCAAGCTTGCCCGGATCGTTGAGATATTCAGCAGGCGGCTCCAGATCCAGGAGCACCTGACCACGGAGATAGCCGATGCGATCATGACCCATGTCAGGCCAAAGGGGGTCGCGGTGGTCATCAAGGCGCGTCACCTGTGCATGGAAATGCGGGGTGTACGCAAGCCCGGGGCCAGCACCATGACCTCGGTAGTGCGGGGGGTGTTCCGGAGTGATATACGGACCCGGGAGGAATTTCTGAAGCTCATAGAATGAATTAATCTTGACAGAAGCGTACGGGACATAATTAACTTTAATTATGGCAAAAATACGGACCGCGGCATCCGGCTCGACGGGCCGGCCATCATGCGAAAAGCGCGCCAATGAAAACCAGAATCGCGGTGTTAATATCCGGGTCGGGGACCAATCTCCAATCCATAATCGACAGGTCAGAGTCGGGCGATCTGCCGGCCCAGGTCGTCTGCGTCATTTCTGACAGGGAGAAGGCCTTCGGGCTTGAGCGGGCGCGGAAACACGGTATCAGGGCATTTTTAGTAAACCCGAAAGATTTCGCGAAGCGGGAGGAACACGAGGAAGCGATCATCAGGCTGCTGGATGATAACCGGGTCGAGCTGGTCGTCCTGGCCGGGTACATGAGGCTCCTTACGCGGCACATGCTGGAGCGTTACCGCAACCGTATCATCAATATCCACCCGGCGCTTCTGCCCAGCTTTCCGGGCACCGACGGTTACGGCGATGCATGGCGATACGGCGTGAAGGTGAGCGGCTGCACCGTGCATTTCGTCGACGAGGGGTGCGACTCGGGACCGATCATACTGCAGGGGGTCAATCCCGTTGAGGAAGACGATACATTCGAGAGTTTCCGTGAGCGTGGTCTGAAACTCGAACACAAGGTTCTCCCGGAGGCCATCAGGCTTTACTGTGAGGGGAGGCTCAGAATAGAAGGCAGAAAAGTACGAATTCTAGAAAAGGAGTAAACTATGGAAAAAGGTTTTGAAGCGCTAGCGCAAATGGTATATCCCGGTCGCATTATTATAATTGGAAGCAGTCCTGCCGGGGACGATATCGTCCTGTACGCGGTAACGGGGCGGAGCCCCTCGAGCCAGGCCAGGCGTTTCGAGAAGGAAAAGAGAAACGTATTCGTCAAACCGTCGGATGAAAAGGCCGTTCAGGGCGGGAACCCCGATCTGCTGATCTATCCGGCGATCATGGTGGGGCGTTTCAAATGGATTGGAGTGAGCAACGGCAAACAGACGCCGGACATCGTCGCACAGTTCAAGAAGGGCGTCTCGCCGGTCGCCGCGATGGGCAATGCTCTCCGCGCCTGGGATTTCGAGCCTGACGCGCCGAACCATACCCCGCGCATAAGCGGCTGCCTTTGCGATAGCGCAGCGCTTTCCATCGTGAAGCGCGCGAAGGACGGCACCGTCCTCCGCGTCTACTATGAAGTACCGAAAGCGGCCGGCAAGGGCAAGCTGATCGCCACCTACTCGGGTGTCAACACGGATCCGCTTCCCGTTTTCCAGGGCGAGCCGGTCGATGTCGAGCTGCCGTACGCCTCGCCGCGCGAGGCAGCGAGCGCGCTCTACAAGGCCCTTGCTCCTGAAAAAGGCAGGGACGATTACCGTGTTGCGACAGCCGCGGTTTTCCGGAGCCCGGAAGGCAAGATCAAGTTCGCACTCAAGAACAGGAACAAGTAGAGGAGCGCAAGAGAGCATGCTTGCAACGGGCGCGCCGGGCGGCGCGCCCATTCATTTTAACCAGGAGATGTTTCATGGCTACTGACGTATCATCATTCAAAGACGCATACAAGAAAGCGATACAGAGCGATTTTCCCGCTGAAGCGAAGCTCGTTATCGGCGACACTACAATCCCGCTGAAGAAGGTCCCGTTCCAGCTCAGGTACGGCACCAACCCGCACCAGCCGTTCATCGCGTACGCGCCGGCCGACGGGAAAAACTGCTCGGTCGGGAACCTCGACATCCTCAAGGGAGGCAAGGAGGGGCTTTCTCTTACGAACCTCCAGGACATGAGCCAGGCGATCAATATACTGAAGTTTTTCCGTAAGCCGTCCTGCACCATCATGAAGCACGTGAATCCCTGCGGCTTCAAGGTCGAGACAGCCGGCGAGTCGCTCTCCGATATCTACCGCATCGCGCGCGCCTGCGACGAGCGGAGCGCTTTCGGATCGATTATCGGGTTCAACACCACGGTCGATGCGGCGACGGCGGAAGCGGTCATGGAGAGCTTTGTCGAGGGGATCATCGCTCCGTCGTACGAGCCCGCGGCTCTTGAAATACTGAAGAAGAACGAGGGAACGAAAAAGCTCAATAACGCCATCAGAGTGGCGAAAGCCGCGAACATGGGCGGCGTCCCGAAGTTCATCGGCGACGATGTCAGCGGGTACTATAACCTGCGTAACCTGGTGGACGGCTCCCTTACCGTCGAGGTACCCTACCTGACCAGAATCAGGTCTGCGGAGGACTTCGTGATTGACCCGATGATTCCCAACGCTGACCCGGCGAAAAACGGCGGAGCGAATTACGTGGTCCGCCGCAAGCCGACAGAGAAGGAGCTCGAAGACTGCCTGGTTGCCTGGTATGTCAACATCAACGTGCGCTCCAACGGGATCGTATTCGTCAAGGATGGCGCTGCCATCGCGGTAGGGACGGGCGAGCAGGAGCGGGTCGGCGCCGTTGAGCAGGCCATAGACAAGGCCCTCAAGAAGGGACACAGCCTGAAAGGTGCGGTCATGTCTTCGGACGCTTTCTTCCCGCAAAGGGACAGCATAGATACGGTGGCGCGCGAGGGCGTTACCGCAGTGGTCTGGCCGGCAGGGTCCATGAACGACGCCCTGGTGATCGAGGCGGCGAACGAGCACAACATAGCGCTCATGGCCACGCTTGAGCGTTGTTTTCTGCATATTTAAACCATCGGGATTGTAAGGTATCGTTCATTATTAAATGTATTTAATGTTTGAAAAATGTCATCCCCGCGAAAGCGGGGATCCATTATTATAGGGAACGGTTATTGTTTACCTTGCTGGAAGTATCTGGATTCCCGCTTTCGCGGGAATGACAATCAAATTAATCATCGCTCCAGTAAACAACTTGATTTCATCCCCCCGTCATGAGAGAATAGCCGTTGCTGTCTGATCCCGCGGAGCGTTATAATGGGAAACAATCGCATACTGATTGCCGAAGACGATGTCATATCGGGGAAATACATCCGTGACGCGCTTATCGCACGCGGTTATGACGCCCCGGATATCGTGACATCGGCAGATGAATTGATGCGGGCTGTTGAGCGCTTCAACCCGGACATCATACTCATGGACGTCCTGCTCGAAGGCGCCGGCGACGGCATCGATGCGGCGGGAAAAGTGGCGGCACGGCATGACATTCCCGTTATTTACCTGACCGGCCATACGGACCGCGATATCCTCGACAGGGCCAAGACGACAGGCCCGTACGGATTTCTCGTGAAACCGGTGAACATCAACGAGCTCGTCATAACCGTTGAGTTCGCGCTCTACCGGCATGGCATGGGCAAGATGCTGAAGCAGAGCGAAGAACGGTACCGGGCCATCGTCGAGACCGCGCCTGTCATGATCTGCCGGTTTCATCCGGAACATTTCGCCATCACGTTCGTGAATGACGAGTTCTCCCGGTATTTCGATGTGAAGCAGGAGAATGTCATAGGCAGGCCCCTCGACGAACTCCTTGCGAACACCGACCTTTCCAATGCCGGGAAAATTTATGCGGCACTGAGCGCTGAAAACCCGGTACTTAACCACGAGCTTCGCATCCGGATCAACGAAGAGGAACGCTGGCAGCGATGGATCGCACAGGGCCTGTTCGACGAACAGGGCAAGATCACGGAGATCCAGGCGATCGGGGAGGATATCACCGAGCGGAAGAAGTCGGATGAAGCGCTTCGCGTCTCGGAAGAGAAGTTTTACAAGACGTTCCATTCCAGCCCGAGCGGCATGCTGATAACGAGGATGGACGATGACGCGATCATAGATATGAACGAGAAGCTGCTGGTAATGAGCGGATTCACGCGCGAAGAGCTTCTGGGCATGCCCGGAAACGTAATTGAACAGTTCATCGAGGCAGATGTCCTCGAATCGCTGAGGACGACCCTGCGGCGCTTCGGCGCTGTCCGGGACCGTGAGGTCCGGCTCCCCTCCAAATCAGGGGAGATGATGACAATGCTGGTCTCGGTTGAAGTGCTTGACCTGGGCGGCGAGAAATACCTGCTCTCGGTATTAAATGACATTACCGAGGTCAAGAAAATCGAGAAAGCCCTGCGCCAAAGCGAGGAAAAATTCCACCTGCTGTTCGAGCAGTCGGCGGACGCCCAGCTTCTGATGGAAAACAGTTTTATCGTGGACTGCAACATGGCTGCGGTGCATCTGTACGGAGCCCGGAGCAAGTCAGACATACTGGGCATGGCGATGTATGACCTTTCCCCTGAATATCTCCCCGAGGGAATGCATACGCCGACGCGAATGGATGAGATCATATCCCTGGTATATCAGATGGGCAGTCTCAGTCTTGAGTGGGTGTCGCTGCGTCTTGACGGGCGCGAGGTGCCTGTCGATATAACCCTGCGCAAGATGGCCCAGAGCGCGCTGAGCCGGAGCGAAGAGAAGTACCGCGTGCTGGTCCAGGCCATGAGCGACGGTCTGGTGCAGGGGGACGAGCAGGGTATCGTTGTATTCGTGAACGACCAGTTCTGCCTGATGATCGGCTGCCGTGAAGAAGAGATAATAGGCAGGCCGATACTGGATTTCATACATGAGGCCGACCGCCAGGGTTTCGAGGATGTCCTCAGCGGGAAGACAAGCGCCCGTCCGGGTGCGTACGAAATTGCGCTGCTGATCACCGACGGCATCAAGACCGGAATGGTCGTTTCGCCGCGGTCCCTGACAGACGACCAGGGCCGGGTAACGGGTTTCGTGGCCGTGTTCACGGATATTTCCGAACGCAAATACCTTGAGCGGCAGATATTAGAGATCAGCATGAGGGAGCAGCAGCGTATCGGGCGCGACCTGCATGACGACCTTGGCCAGATACTTGCCGGCACCGGGTTCCTCTGCGAGTCCCTGGTCAAGAAGCTGACCGTGCGGAACATCCCGGAGGCGGAAGACGCACGCGGTATAACCGCGCTGATCAACGAGGCAAAGGAGCACACACGGCTTCTCTCGCGCGGCCTGTCTCCGGTCGAGGTTGACTCGGGAGGCATTATCGCCGCACTCGACCGCCTCACCAGGACCATGGAAAATGTATACTCGGTCTCATGCAAGATGAAGTACGATTCGTCGATCACCATCAATGACAGCATGGTGGAGACGCAGTTCCACTACATTGTGCAGGAATCCATAACGAACGCAATCCGTCATGGCAATGCGGGAAGGATAACCGTGTCGCTTACGAACAGGAGGGGCATTGTTCGTCTTGAAATCGAGGACGACGGCACGGGCTTTCCGGACGACGTCGATTCTCTTAAGGGCATGGGGCTCCGTACAATGCAGTACCGCGCTAACGCGATAGGCGCTGCAATCAAGATCGGGACAAACAAGCATGGGGGGACCACGGTTTCTTGTTACTGGCGAAGGCAGTGACGGTTGCCGGTGCGGCTAAATAATATATTGACAGCCGGGACTCATGCATCGATACTATCCGGGTGCGAGGACAGGCGTTATCATGAAGAAAAAAGTATTCATCGTTGACGATCACCCGGTTGTCAGACAGGGGCTTGCGGTGTTCATCAACGGGGAGGAGGACTTTATCGTCTGCGGAGACGCCGAGGACGCAGAGGGCGCCATCCGGCAGATCAATGACCTCCGGCCGGACATCATAATCGCGGACCTCTCGCTCAAGGGTACCAGCGGTATCGAGCTTACCACTGCCATCAAGTCGCGCTTCAACATCCCCGTCCTGATCCTCTCCATGCATGATGAAAATTTTTACGCAGAACGCGCTATACGTGCGGGTGCGCGCGGCTTCATTATGAAGAAGGAATCGATGGAGACCGTTGTCAGGGGGCTCCGGGATATACTCAACGGAAAAATATTCGTCAGTGATGAAATCAAGGAGCGGCTCCTCGGCAAACTCCTTACATCATCGGACGTCATGCAGTCCCCGCTTGACGGCCTCACGAACAGGGAGATGGACGTCTTTCACCTCATCGGGCGGGGTATGTCGAACAGGCATATCGCGCAGGAGCTTTCCCTCAGCGTAAAAACGGTCGAAACCTACCGCTCTCGCATAATCGAGAAACTCAAGATGAAGGACTCAAGCGAACTGGTGCGTTATGCGGTTCAGTGGAACC
>JAKJGD010000560.1 GCA_022704585.1 Spirochaetota bacterium
TGCTTCTACCTTTCCTTTATCCTGCTGGGGTCAAGCGTGCTGTACGAGCTGCTGAAGATCAATTATATCGACATTATCGGCGGCCTGGGAATAGCCTGGTTCGCCTGGCGGGAGGGCAGGGAATCGATGGAGAAGGCGCACAGCGGATCGCTCTCGTGTTCATCCGATGATTGCTGCGGAGACGGTCACGACTGAATGCCGGATCAGGTGACCCTGGCGCCGGCATCCGTCTCCCGCTTCAGGAAAACAGAAGCGAACGGGAACTGGCTGTAAAACCGGTACAGATAATAGATGCAGAACGCATTGATAATGTGCCAGAGCCCGTGGCCCTGCATCACATGGTTACCGTCGTTGAACGGAGTGCGGCCCGTGAAATCGAGGATCCAGAACAGATACGCTGCGGCAAACAGGCCCAGCGCTATCAGGTAATCGCGGTAACGCGCCCCCTCATCCATCCTTAACGCGATAAACAACTCCAGGGCGATCGCCCCCGCGATTTCCGCACCAAAGATTATTGCGCCGCTCCTTCCCCTGATCGCTAAAAGCACCAGTGATGACGCCAGTACCATACCGGCAAACATCGCCGGCGCGCTGCGCGCTTTGATCAATCCCGCGCGGTCAGCGTTCAGGGCGAGCATGAGGCCCGACAGCAGATACATGGATGCGAGATCGAGAAACTGGAACAGAAACGTGTTGGACGCGTGGTAAAGGAACGAGGTCAGGCCGATCAGAGCCGCCAGTGCCGGCATGAACGCCAGCATCGACCGGTCCCTGCGCTTAGCGACAAGGCGCAAGACCATGAACCCCACAATGACATACATGACATTGGTCCATGCATTGGCCGGCTGGCGGATGAGGCCGCCTACCACGACCTCGTGATACCGCATCGTGGCCGGGGCCAGGTGAGTCCACAAATCGTATTCCATCATGCGCCTTTCATGATACGCTATATGCTTTCAGCCACTTTTCTTCCGTACTCGACGCAGGCCGCGAGCGCGGTACTGTCAGGCCTCCAGAGCGTTTTCAGCCCGTCACCGATCACCGCGAAGCCGGCGGTCTTCAGGCCCTCATTAATCACCTTCACCGACTCTCCGCTCCAGCCGTACGCGCCAAAAGCAAAGCCCTTCTTCTCCCTGAACTTGAGCCCCCGGATCTCGTCGAGGAGGGCGGCGATGGAGCTTAAGGCGCCCTGGTTGATCGTGGGAGATCCGATGCCGACCGCCTTCGACCTGAAGACTTCCGTGATGATGTCGTTCTTGTCCGTGTTCGAGGCGTTGTAAAGCTTGACCGTGAGGCCGGCGTCCGCCTCCTTCAGGCCGTCGGCGATCGCCTCGGCCATGAGCCGGGTCCCGTTCCACATGGTGTCGTACACGATCGTCACCTGCTCCTCGCGGTACGCATTCGCCCACCCGAGGTACTGCTTCACGATCTGCGCGGGGTCGTCCCGCCAGATCACGCCGTGGCTCGTGCAGATCATGTCCAGGGGCAGGCCCAGCGAAAGGAATTCGTTGATTTTTTTGGTCACCAGGGAGCTGAACGGCGTGAGGATGTTCGCATAATACTTGATGCATTCGGCGTAGAGCTCGTCCCGGTCGACCGCGTCATTGAACATGGCGCTCGTTGCGTAGTGCTGGCCGAAGGCATCGTTGCTGAAAAGGACATTGTCTCCGGTCAGGTAGCACATCATGCTGTCGGGCCAGTGGAGCATCGGGGCCTCGACGAAAACCAGCTCCTTGGCGCCAAGGCTCAGGCGGTCTCCGGTTTTCACGGTTTTGAAGTTCCAGTCCCGGTGGTACTGGCCTTTCAGCGACTTGACGCCGTTTGCCGTGCAGTAGACCGGCACGTCCGGAATGCGGCTCATGAGCTCGGGCAGGGAACCGCTGTGGTCAACCTCCCCATGGTTTGCGATGACAAAATCTATTTTTTTCAGGTCGATCACTTGTTCCAGGTTCGCCACGTACTCACTGGCAAAGGGCGCCCACACCGTGTCAATGAGGGCCACCCTGTCCTCGCGTATAAGATACGAGTTATAGGAAGACCCCCGGTGCGTGGAGTACTCATTGCCGTGAAACCTTCTGAGCTCCCAGTCAACCTTGCC
>JAKJGD010000561.1 GCA_022704585.1 Spirochaetota bacterium
CGGTGCTGGACGTAAACAACAATCCCCGAAACCCCGTTATCAATACCCGATCCTTCGGATCAGACCCCCGGCTGGTAGCAGACCTGGGCGCGGCGTACATCGAGGGCTTGCAGGAATCCCGCTGTATTGCCGTGGGCAAGCATTTTCCCGGTCATGGGGATACGGACAAGGATTCCCACCTCACGCTGCCGGTAATACACTACGATATGAAGAGGCTGGAGAGCGTCGAGCTGGTCCCGTTTAAAAAGGCGATCAGGTCCGGGGTCGACGGCATCATGACGGCGCACATTGCGTACCCGGCGATCCTGGGTACCGATGAGCCCGCGACCGTATCGAAGAGAATGCTGACCACCCTGCTGCGCACGGAGATGGGCTTCAGGGGCCTCGTGATAACCGACGACATGGAGATGCATGCCATATCCCGGCGCCAGGACATGGGGGAAGCCACTGTCAGCTCTGTCCTCGCAGGCGCGGATGTCATTCTCATCAGCTCGCATGAGGGGAACATTCCGGTTATTTACAACGCGATAAAAAAAGCAGTCATCGAGAAAAGAATATCAGAAGAACGGCTCAACGATTCCGTGCGGAGGATCCTTGAGGTCAAGATGCGGTATGGCATAATGACGGGCGAACCGGGGAAGCCGGCACTGCCGGAGTTTGTCATCACGGAAAAGGACCGGAAGGAGCTGGAAGGCGCGGGCGACGTCAATGCCGGGCTCTCGCGCGGGGGGCTCCTCTATTTCGGGCGCCCCGACCTTCTTCGGCCGGCACCGGGAACCGCCCGCGTGTTTGTTCCCATGAACCGCTTTCTCCGGGAGGAGCTTGCGCGCGTCCCGGCAAACGGCATCGCGGCGAGCCTCTCTGATGCGGCGCGCTTCGCGCCGAAGAAAGGGAGCAGGGCGGTGCTGTACGTGCAGATCGTGAAACCGGACCTTGCGTATCTCGATGCCGCGATACGGCTGTGCACATCGTCGGGTATGGACCTGGTTGTGCTGAGCAGCGGGAACCCGTTCCCGGTCACCGTCTCGGGCCTGGTGCATGCAGGGCTCCTGTCGTTCTCGGACACGGAGGAATCGAACCGCCAGATGGGGCACTGCCTTAACGGCGAGTTCGAGCCCAGGACCGGCGGCACGCTCCAGCTCGGCCTGCAGAAGATTGAATGAGCGGCGGCATTTACATCCATATACCCTTCTGTCGAAGGAAATGCGACTATTGCGGCTTTTACTCGGTGCCGGCCGGCGGCGGAGCGGTGCCGGACGCGTTTATAAAAAAGCTCCATGATGAAATGCGGGAACGGCTGTCGACCCGCGTTCTGCCGGCCGCGGACACTGTTTATTTCGGCGGAGGGACGCCGTCCCTGCTTGAGCCGGCCCAGGTTGACGGCATGCTCCGGCTTCTCGAAGGTCTCGTCGCGATTGCGCCCGGCGCGGAAGTGACAATGGAGATGAATCCCGGCGACCTGTCGCGGGAAAAGCTGGAGGAATACGCGCGCGCGGGAGTGAACCGCTCCGTGCTCGGGGTTCAGACCCTG
Organism: Spirochaetota bacterium; assembly: GCA_022704585.1. The sequence continues at coordinate 1,532 of JAKJGD010000561.1, forward strand.
TCCCCGCGGCTTCATGGCCTGATAGGGCGGTCTGCTGACGTATGCACCGTGAAGGAACTGGAGCTTTTTTTCGGGGTGCCGGGTTTCGTTCACTGCGTGGACCTGATCGCGGGCATACCCTCCCAGACCGCTGACGAGCTTACCCGTGACGTGGAAAGCATTGCCGGTTACCGGCCGAAGCACATTTCAGCCTACCTTCTGTCCATTGAGAAGAAAACGCCGCTGGCTGATCGCATCTCCTCCGACGCGGCTCTTGAGTCGGAACAGGCGTCCTGCTTCGAGCTTCTCTCCTCATTGCTGAAGCGTCACGGCTATGAGCGGTACGAGATATCGAATTACGCGATACCCGGCTATGAGTCGCGTCACAACATGAAATACTGGAGGTTCGAGCCCTATATCGGCTTCGGTCCGGGCGCGCACTCCTTCCTGGACAACGAGCGCTATATAAATACGATGTCGGTCGGGGAATATGTCGGGGCAGGACGCTTCATGCTGGAGCATGACGCCAGGACTGCGCGTTCCGCGGCAGTTGAATACCTCATGACCGGGTTGCGGCTGCTGCAGGGT
>JAKJGD010000562.1 GCA_022704585.1 Spirochaetota bacterium
CCGCCTGTCACGATCCCGATGTGGTTGAACGGGCGGTCAAAGCGGGTATTGCCGCGTTTCTGAGCAAACCGGTGAGGCCTGAGGAACTGTGGCCGGCAATCGAGCTTGCCTTTGCCCATAACGAAGAAATTGAGCGCCTGAAGGAACAGGTCGATGACCTGAAGGAGACCCTGGAGACCCGCAAAGTGATAGAAAAGGCAAAGGGCCTTCTGATGAAGAACCACGCTCTCGGAGAAGCAGAGGCATTCCGCAGGATGCAGAAACTGGCAATGGACAAGAGGAAGTCGCTCCGCCAGATAGCCGATGCCATCCTGCTGACGGAACAATGATTAAATATCAGGCATGGCGCGACACCATGCGCCATGCCCGGCACTTTACCCTGACATTTGCTTACATTCTGTGCAGCATTCTTTTTTTTTTGCAGTCACTGCAGAACCCTCCGACCCAAAGTGACGTAATATCAACAAATATCAGTTTGGCACGACGAGTGCATAATGGAATGACATAATCGACAACGAATACATCGAACGTATTCTTTCCACGCAGCAGGCAACGGCGCCTCAGGTTCAAACCAGGGGCGCCTTTTTTGTTGCCCCGCAATTTCAGAGCGTTCCGCGGATTCTGCGGACGAAAGGAGAAACACCATGAGACAGATCGCAATCTACGGCAAGGGCGGAATCGGCAAATCGACAACGACGCAAAATACAGTGGCGGGGCTCGCCTCCCTCGGGAAAAAGGTGATGATCGTCGGCTGTGACCCGAAAGCCGACTCAACCAGGCTTATGCTGCACGCCAAGGCCCAGGAAACGGTCATGGACCTGGTACGCGAACGGGGAACCGTCGAGGACCTGGAGCTTGAGGACGTAATGAAAACGGGGTACGGCGAAGTTAAGTGCGTAGAATCCGGCGGCCCGGAACCGGGTGTCGGCTGCGCCGGCCGCGGCGTGATCACCGCCATCAACTTCCTGGAGGAAAACGGCGCCTATACCCCGGACCTGGATTTCGTCTTCTACGACGTCCTCGGCGACGTTGTCTGCGGCGGGTTCGCCATGCCCATCCGCGAAAATAAGGCTGAAGAGATCTATATCGTTGTTTCGGGCGAGATGATGGCCATGTACGCCGCCAACAACATCGCCAAGGGTATCCTCAAGTACGCCTCCTCAGGCAGGGTTCGCCTTGGTGGGCTCATCTGCAACTCCCGGAAAACGGACAAGGAATATGAACTGATCGAAGCGCTGGCAAACAAGCTCGGCACCCAGATGATCCACTTCGTGCCCCGCGACAACCAGGTCCAGCGCGCCGAACTGCGCAGGATGACCGTCATCGAGTACTCCCCGGAGCATCCCCAGGCCAACGAGTATCGCGAGCTTGCGCGCAAGATTGCCGAGAACAAGCTGCTGGTGGTGCCGAAGCCGCTCACCATGGATGAACTGGAAGAGCTGCTCATGGAGTTCGGCATCATGGAGGCGGATGATGAGAATGTCGGCAAGGCCGAGGCTGTAGCCGGCTAGGTTCCATCGTTTAAGAGGGGCGCGGGTTCTGGCACCACGATAATAGGTCCGCGCCCTTTTTGCACCCTTTTCACCAACATTGAACGCCGGATGGCGCCGCAACCGAATGCTGTCGCCGGTACGCGCGGACTCCGTCCTCACGTAAAAGGAGTTTTCACATGTCGACCGAGATAAAGAAAATAGAAGGAATAACGAAGGAATCGACCCAGGCCATGATCGACAAGGCCCTGGAAGCCTATCCCGAGAAGGGCAAGAAAAAGAGGGCCCCGCACTTGGCCCCCAATGACCAGGCCTCGGCATGCGCCTGCGTCAAGTCCAACCGCAAGACCGTGCCCGGCGTCATGAGCGCCCGCGGCTGCGCCTACGCCGGCGCCAAGGGCGTTGTCTGGGGACCCATCCGCGACATGGTGCACGTATCCCACGGCCCGGTCGGCTGCGGCTGGTACTCGTGGGGCACGCGGCGCAACCTGATGTCCGGCATCAACGGCGTAACCAACTTCGCCATGCAGTTCACCTCCGATTTCCAGGAAAAGGATATCGTCTACGGCGGCGACAAGAAACTGAAGCAACTCCTGGGCGAGGCAAA
>JAKJGD010000563.1 GCA_022704585.1 Spirochaetota bacterium
CTCTGTAGCGGAAGGTGTATCGAGCGTGAGATGTTTGAATGGCCGGCGATAACGTCCAGGATCTCATCGGAAAAATCTTTCGGGTGCGACGTGAGGAAGTTGATCCGCTCGATGCCCCGGATGGATGCGGCCTGTTCCAGAAGGCGGTAAAACGGGAGATCGCCTGAATCGGTCCCGTACTGGTTCACGTTCTGGCCCAGGAGGGTAATCTCCTTGATGCCGGTGACGGCAAGCCCGCGAATATAGTCAAGGACCTGTGCGGAGGGGAACGAGATGAGCCGGCCGCGTACCCGGGGAACGATGCAGTAGGAGCAGTAGTTTTCGCACCCGTGGGTTATGGTGACCCACCGATGCCAGCCCGGGGTGTCCTCCGTCCGGCAGAGCTTCGGGTTTATCCTGCCGGTGAAATCGGCCGTCTCCTGGGAGAGGTAGGTGTTTTCACGGGGGTCGGCCAGGTATGACTGGACAAGCCGGCCGATCACCGGGACCTGGTAGGGACCCACGACCATGTCAGCGGTTCCCCTCTTGAGCAGATCGCCGCCGATACGCTGTGCCATGCATCCGGCAGCCACCAGGAGTGCGCCCCGGGACCGGCCCTGTTTCCGGCTGCCGCGCATCCGGGAAAGGGCCCTGTTTTCGGCATGATCCCGGACCGAGCAGGTGTTGAAGATGACAATGTCAGCCTCTTCAGACGCTGCAGCGGGCAGGAACCCTTCCTCTGTCATGGACAGCGCCATGAGCTCGGAATCGTTTTTATTCATCTGGCAGCCGAATGTTTCTATGTAAAAGGTCCTGGTCACGGTAACAATTTCTCATTTTATCAGGCATTTAATGCAATATCAAAAAGGTTTTAATTTGAAAAAAATCAACAATTATTTTAATGATAATTGAAACAATCTGAATCGCGGGGAATGGCAATAATTATTACACGATCACCAAATTTTGGTTGAATAATTCCAGCCGGCCCCGTACATTAATGCCAGCTAGACGGTGCTTTGGGCGGCACGGATCAGGGCTATTGCTGACAGGAAGCAAACCATATAAAGGGAGGTATATATGGCAATCGAGAAGATAAACAACAACTTGTATCAAAAAGGGATATCTGAGAATTATAAAAATATGGTGAATGAAAATGCGGCACAAAAGAAAACAAAACCGATGCTGCAGCCGAAAAAAGAGAGCGTTCTGGACAAGGGCTTCAAGATAGACGCCAAGGCATAAGCCATCGCGCCAGTTTCGTTGCCGCACCGTGCATACGGAGAGAAAACAGATGGAAGGCGGAGAAGATAGAAGAGAATTCATCCGGGTCAGCGATCAGTTCAACGTGCGCCTCGTCAGGAGGGAACGTGGAACAGGCACGGTGATGGTGGAATTGCCTGATTCAAGCTCCATCAATGTCAGTGGAAGCGGCCTCCTGGTAAACATGAATGAAAAAGTTGAGCCGGGGACCATCCTGAGCGTTATCTTCATGAAGCCCCGCACCTTCGATATGTTCAAGGGAACGGGCAGGATCGTCCGTGTTGAACAGGCGGAAGATGGGACTTACAACGCAGGAATACACTTTATAGATCTTCGCCCGGAAGAAAAGCACAAGCTCAATTCATGTTTAATTGATTAATGAAAAAGAGTTATTATGTGATAATAAAAAAGCCCCTGCCGGTTCAACGGCAGGGGCTTTCCGTTTCAGGTCTTCATTTATCCAGTCTTTAATCCCTGAGCACTGCGCCCTGGGCCGCGGATGAAACATGCTTGATGTAACGCCGCATGAAGGATGCGGCTACGTCCCGCTGCGGAGGTTGGTAATCGGCGATCCGCTTCTTGATCTCGGTGTCGCTGAGCTTGACTGTGAGCGTGCGGCCCGGTATGTCTATGGTGATCATGTCGCCGTCCCTGACAGCTGCTATGGGCCCGCCGTCGGCAGCCTCCGGCGAGATATGCCCGATGCAGGGCCCGGCCGAGGCCCCCGAGAAACGGCCGTCGGTGATCATGGCAACGTGTTTGAGGCCTGATACGTCCATGGCCAGCGTAATGGCCAGGGTCTCGGGCATGCCGGGACCTCCCCTGGGGCCCTCGTTCCTGATGACCAGCACGCTTT
>JAKJGD010000564.1 GCA_022704585.1 Spirochaetota bacterium
CTGCACCCTGTCGCGGTGTCCTTTTACCGCCTTGAAGATCAGGCGCACGCCTATGTAGCACAGCACGAGTGAAGCGATTATCTTAAACGCGATGAGGCCGGCTTCAAAGGGGCCGATAAATATCGCCGCCAGAGTCATGAGTCCAAGACCGCCGAATACCCCTGCTGAAAAAAAATAACCTTTCAGGTTGTGCCACATGTTGATGCTCCCGTACCGGGCCGGGTCGCGCGGCGGATTCTTCTGAATGGATACGGTGTTCATGCCTTCCCCCCTCTGTAGTAACGATTCGTATCTTTGGCGCCCGTTCGCAAGCCGGACGAAATGCATACCCTCAATTCAGCCAACAAGGTCGCACTCTATCATGGCAGAGGAGACCTGTCAAGATTTGAAACAGCAGGCGTCCTATTTTTTTATAGCCCGGCCCGGGAGACCGGGAAATCGCTTTTTTCCCATTCGATTCATAAAATGATTGATGATTATAAAAACATTCTGGATAATACCATCTTGTTGATTCCGGGGTCGGAAAAACTCAGAGCCCTCATGCAACAAACCGGGTGTAAACGTATATAAAAACATGAATGATGCTAATTTCATAAAGCTCGTATCGATCACCTCAACCGATACCGGGAAAAAGATAGCGTATGCCTATTATATTCGCCAGGATTTTGTCGCAAAATCCATGGTAATCTACCTGGACAGCGCGGGCATCATTGAAAAAATCTTTTTCTCGTCCGATGATCATGGCACCGTTGAATGGAGGAACGGTACCGGCCTCGCTGACTGCCACCGGTGGGAAAGCGAGGACCAGGCCAGGTCAAAATCCTACCTGACAAGGCGCTACACGACGATACTCTCCAACGGCGTTGCGGACATGGATTTCGCCCGGAGGGTGATCATCCCCGACATACTGGACAACCTGAGCGATGGTGACGTCGCAGAATGGATAAGCGACATTGTCCAGACCCGGGAATACCTGGTCCCTGTGGGCGAATCCAGGTTCCGCTCGCCCGGCATGTAGAGCTTTTTCAGGCTGTGCCGCCTTCACCCTTCACGGCTCACGGTTATTTGATCCCGTACCTTCGCTCCAGCCAGTCCTTCACCGCGGGCCCCGTCCCCAGCGGCCAGGGCCGGAGCTTCTCCGGGCTGACGTGCTTTATCTCGGCGAGCTCATCGTTCAGCACGATCTCGCCGGTTCCCGCGACATGATACACCAGCAGGAGCTGGTTTGCCTGGAAGAACGGGTATATTCCCACGAAACCCTTCAGCTCGCCGGAAAGACCCAGCTCCTCCCTCACCTCGCGAAGCACGGCTTCTTCCGGCGTCTCGCCGCGCTCGAGGAACCCGGTTATGATGCCGAACATCTTGTCCGGCCATCCCCTGCCGCGGGCTATGATGACCGCGCCGTCATGCTCGACGATCGCGGCGACAACCGGCAGGGGATTGTCCCAGTACACGTACCCGCACGATCCGGTAACACAGGCCCGGTAGCTCCTCCCCTCCAGCATCCTGGTCCCGAGACGGTTCCCGCACCAGGGACAGAAGTTCATGTCAGGCATACGGCTCTCCGGCAGTTTGATTATGAAGGCGGTTGTACCCTAAATCCGAAAGACCGCGCTGTCAACATTAATTGGTACGCCGGCCGGGGACGTCCGTTGTTCCCCGGGGACATTTTTTTATTGCGCCGCGCTCTGCCGCATGGCATTATGCACCGGGGTGAGCCATGAGCCTTGCCGGGTTAAAACGGGAGATCAGGAAACACGCCGATCCGGTACAGGCGAAAAATCTCATGAGATTTTTCAAGACCGGGCCGGGCGAGTACGGCGCGGGGGACCGGTTCCTCGGCATCTCCGTGCCGGTCCAGCGCGCGATCGCGCTGCGGCACCGGGACCTTACGGCCGGTGACGCTGCGAAGCTGCTGGCCTCGAAACTGCACGAGGAGCGGCTGATCGCGCTCATGCTGCTCCTCGAGCGCTACCGGCGCGGCGACGACGGGGAGCGGAAGAAGGTGATACGCCTGTACCTGTCAAACACCGTGCATGTCAACAACTGGGACCTGGTCGACCTGTCAGCC
>JAKJGD010000565.1 GCA_022704585.1 Spirochaetota bacterium
CCCGCCGCGCGCCGCCTCGGCGAGCGCACGGCTGTTCTCTTCAATCCGGTTTTCCCCGTACAGGGCCGATGTCACCGCTACCGCATCCGCGCCCGCGGCGATCGCCTTCCCCGCCTCCGCCGCGGTAATGCCGCCGATGGCGACAACCGGCACGCTTACGGTCTTCTTCGCCCGGCCGATCATGTCCACGCCCGACCCCCTCAGCTTGATGGCGCCCTTCTCGGTCTGGTACACGGTGTCATACACCGGCCCGATGGCGATATAGTCGGCCGCCCGCGGCGCCGCCAGGGCAAGCCCGTCCGTACTGTAGACGGACACGCCGATGATCATCTCGGGCGGAAGCAGCCTGCGCGCGTCAGCCGCATCAAGGTCATTAATGCCCAGGTGGACGCCGTCGGCTCCGGCAAGAATGGCGATATCGACGTGATCGTTGACGATGAACACGACCTTCTCGGCCCGGCAGACCGCCGACAGGTCTTTCGCCGTTTCCAGGACTTCCTTCCGGCCCCCTCCCTTCATGCGCAGCTGTATGATCGAGGCGCCGCCCCGCACCATGGCAATGGCGGCATCGCGGTAATTCACGCCGGACATGTACGAGGGGTCGAGCACCGCGTAAAGCGCCCGGTTAAAGCGCGCCATGACCGCCTCGCGCCTGAGCGCCGGCACGACCTCGCGCTCGAGCGCGTAGAGCATGAAGCGGATCTCCTGGAACGGGTTCCCCGGCATTCCGGGGAGAGCAAGCTTGCCGAACTCCTCGAGGGAGCGGACCGCCTCCATGGCGCGGTGAAGGTTGGCGGAGCAGAGATCGTCCAGCGTCTCCCTCGTTCCCTCTCCCCCCAGGTCAACGAACTTCTGCCCGTCGGCTTCGACGTCGCGGCCCCGGAGGAGCAGGGCGCGCGGAAAGAGCTTTGCTGCATCGGCGACGCGGTGCCGTATCTCCTTGATGCGGGTGGAGATGTCCGCCCGGTGAAGGCAGAAGCGGAGGACGTCCTCGCACACGCGCACTCCCTCGAGCGCGCGGTTGATATTGGCGTCAATAGCTGCATACAGGTATCGTTCCATGGTGGCCCCTCGGGCGGTGCCCGTCAGTCAGTGTGAAAAAGCAGTCAGGTCGAAACAGCGGAACATGCGTTGTCCCGCTCTCCCCATTCATAAACGATAATTCCGCAGAGCACAATCGCGGCGGTGCCGGCCCTCATCTGCGAGAAACCGATCCCCGCGGCCGTCCACCCGGCCTCCTCCGCTGCGGCAACCTCGCGCGGGCTAAAGCCGCCCTCGGGCCCGACCAGGAGGCTTATGCCGCACGAGCGCTCCCGGCGGAGAACCTGCATCAGCGATCCCGGTGCCCCGGGGTGCGCAATGATCCGCACCCGGTCCCGCTCTCCCGCGATCAGTTCCGTGAAGGAGCGTATCTCCCCGATAACCGGCCGCGTGCCGCGAAGCGACTGCTTCGCCGCTTCCCCGGCCTTTCGGTCCCAGCGGGTCACCCGCGCCTCCGCGTCCGCCGGGCGGGCGATGGTCCTCTCCGACAGTACCGGCACGATCCGGGAGACCCCCACCTCCACCGCTTTCTCGATGACCAGGTCGAAGTTCTTTCCTTTCAGAAGGCACATGCAGAGCGTGATGTCGGCCGGCGGAGGCGCGCCGGCGCTCCTGCCGACGATCTCGACCTCGATATAGCTGTCCGTCACGTTCACGACGCGGCCGGAAAGCGAATCGCCACGCTCGTCCCGGAGCATGATCCGGTCATCGGGCCGCACGCGCCGCACCGAGGCAAGGTGGCGGTAATCGTCGCCGGCGATGCGGCACCTGCTGTCAACGATATCGGACGACATTACGAAAAACTGGGGCACCGGGGGTCTCCGTCATTCACCGAGCCGTTCCGGCCGGAATATCTCCGGGTTGAACGCCGCATTCTCGTCTATATCGCTGATGCTGAACACGGTGACCGTGCCCTGCCGGATATTCATCATGTCGTACCGGACCGGGACCACGCGGGAGCCGTTCTCCTTTACCTTGACGACGCTTAAGAATTTAAATATGACCTTATCGCGGTCATGGTA
>JAKJGD010000039.1 GCA_022704585.1 Spirochaetota bacterium
TTTCTTCCCTGCGTTCAGCATTGCGATCTCGCCGACGAGGCCGTGGATGTCCAGTATCAGCGCCACCTTCCCGTCGCCGAGTATGGCCGCTCCCGAGACAGCGCGCGTCGAGGTGATGTGGCGTCCCAGGCTCTTTATCACGATCTGCTGCTGTCCCACCAGGTCATCGACCATGATGGCTATCTGGTCGCGCCCCGACTCGACGATGATCACCAGGGCTTCCCACGGGTTACGGCAATCGGGCTGCGTTCCGAAATAGTCATAGAGGCGCACCAGCGGAACGTACGATTCCCGCACCATGATGACCTCGCCCTTGCCCTCTATCGATTCGACGTCTTCACGCCGGGGCTGGATGCACTCGACGATGGACAGCAGCGGTATTATGTAGACGCTTGCGCCCGACCGCACGAGCATGCCTTCGATTATCGCCAGGGTGAGCGGCAGCTTTATCCGGAACGTGGTGCCGACGTTCTCCTCGGTTTCGATCTCTATGGTTCCCCGCAGGGTCTCGATGTTTGTCTTCACGACATCCATGCCCACGCCGCGGCCGGACAGGTCTCCTGCGGCGGCAGCGGTCGTAAAGCCGGGGGTGAACAGGAACGAATAGAGCACATCATCGGTGGTTTCCTCGCCCTGCTTCAACATGCCGAGCGAAACGGCCTTTTCCCTGATTGTATCCAGGTCAAGGCCGCGACCGTCGTCGGTCACTTCAATGAAGATGTTTCCTTCCTGGTGGTACGCGTTCAGCCTGATCCTGCCCTCGCGGTCTTTCCCGCGGCGGACGCGCTCATCCGGGTCCTCGATGCCATGGTCCACAGCGTTGCGTATCATGTGCTTCAGCGGATCGCCGATCTTCTCGATCACCGTCTTGTCAAGTTCGGTCTCGTCGCCGAATATCTCGAGCCGTATCTCCTTGCCATGGTCCCGCGCTGCATCGCGCACGAATCTCCGGAACTGCCCGAAGGTGGGCCCGATCGGTATCATTCGTATCGACATTATCTGTTCCTGGAACTCGCGGGTCGTCCGGTCGAGCCCGTAGAGCGCGTTTTTGAGCCGCAATCCCTGCTCCTCGGGCAGCTCGTCGGCTATGCGGGTAAGCCCCGACTGTCCGATGATGATTTCGCCAAGCAGGTTCATTAAATTATCCAGCTTCCTGGTCTCGACGCGCACCGTGCCGGTGTCGATCCTGGAGCGTATCCGCTCCTGCTCGCGCAGGGCCATGCGTATATCCCGCTCGCTGGCATAGCCTTTCTCGACGATCAGGTCGCCCAGCTTGCGGTTTTTCTGGTCCTGGGCCTGCAGCACGTCGTCCAGCTCTTTCCGGGTAACGACGCCCGTGCGGATCAGTATCTCGCCGATCTTCCGGTCTTCTATGATCTGTTCCTCGCCGGTGTCGTCCTCGTACGAAGCGGTCACGTCTTCTATAACGATGTCGCTGTCGTCCTTCACGAAAACGAAGGTATCCATGACTTTTTCAAGCGTCTCCTGGCTCCTGATGGTGATGTCCCAGCCAAGATAGCATTTCTCCGGATCGAGGAGCGAGAGCTCCGGGATCCGCGAGCCGTCCACCTTCAGTTCCACAACTGTTCCCAGGGAGAGAAAATCCTCGATAATTGAAAGCGGGTCGATACCGAACTCGAAAATATCCTCCCTGAACCTGGCGTGGACTCGGTAATACCGGGTGCCCGCCGCCGCGGCCGGGCTTCCGGGCCCCTCGCCGCTCCCGGCGTGTGCGTCCCCGGTGAACTCGGTCATCCATTCGTTAATGCGCCGCTTCATCGAATCGCTGTCCGCGTCCGGCGCGTTCCCGAAGAGCGTGATCCGCACCCAGTCGAAGCTCCCGAGGAGCAGGTCGACGAGGCCGGTGTCGACCTCCAGGGCGCCGGACCGGAGACGGTCCAGGACTCCCTCGAGACCGTGCATGAATTCGCTCACCTCGCCGAACCCGGCCACCGCGGAGCTGCCCTTGAGGGTGTGCGCGTACCGGAATATCCTGTTCAGAAGCTCGGCGTCGCCGCCCTGCTCAAGCAGCACCAGGTCCGATTCGACGCTGGTGAGTATCTCGCGCGCTTCGTTCAGGAACACCTCTTTCACTGATGTTTCTTTCATGACGGTCTCCGTTCAGAGTTTCCTGCCGTTCCCTAGAATTCCTCGAACCCTTCTTTCGTCAGGATATCCTTGATATCCCGGCTCTTCGCGTCCTGTGCCGCAACGGGCGCGATCTTCTTCCTGCCGTTGCCGTCGTCATTCTTCCCGTGGTCACGGGACAAAGCCTCGGTATGCAGGTGGAGCTCCTTCCGCTTCTTTGAAAAAACGTCGCTCCGGATATCGTCCCGAATCTTGAATTTCTCCATCATGACCTGCAGCTCCTGGGACTGGTTGGACATCTCTTCGCTCGCGGACGCGGTTTCCTCAACCAGTGCGGCGTTCTGCTGGGTCATCGTGTCAAGCTCGCCTATCGCGATGTTGATCTGGTCGACGCCCCGCTTCTGCTCTTCGCTCGCGGCCGAGATCTCCGCCACCATCTGGGCGACAGACTTGACCGACTGGATGATCTCCTTCAGCGCCTCGCCGCTCTTATTGGCGAGCTCGGTCCCGATCGCGACCTTGTCGACAGAGTCCTTGATGAGCTGGCTGATCTCCTTGGCCGAGCTTCCCGCCCGCTGCGCCAGGTTCCGCACCTCGCCGGCGACCACCGCGAAGCCGCGGCCCTGCTCTCCGGCGCGCGCCGCTTCCACCGCAGCGTTCAGCGCCAGGAGGTTGGTCTGGAAGGCTATTTCGTTTATCACGGATATGATGTCGCCGATCTTCTTGCTGTACTGGCTCACGTCGTTTATCGCGTTGACGGCGTCGGCCACGACCCTTCCGCCGTCCTCCGCCATGCGGGAGGACTCCACCGCTTTCTTGTTGGCGGTAATCGCGTTATCGACGTTCTGCTTGATGCTCGCGGTCGCTTCTTCTATCGTGGAGGCCACTTCTTCCAGCGAAGACGCCTGTTCGCTCGTCCGCTGGGACAGGTTCTCGTTCCCGCCCGCGATCTCCTGCACCGCCTGGCCAAGGTTCTGCGACGCCGCGATGATCTCGGCGATGACCTGCTCGAACTGCTGCATGCTGTCGTTCATGGCCTTGGATATTTCGCCGATTTCATCCTGGCGGTTCACGCCGTTATAGCGAACGGCAAGGTTCCCCAGGGACATGGAGGACATGATGTCCTTGCACTCGTCCAGCGGCGAAAGACGGCGCGCTATGAAGGTGTATATGAACACGGCGCTGGCAATGATGGCGGCAACTGCGATAATGAACATGATGAACGCCATGGAGCGGGCCTGCTCGTTGATATCGGACATGTACATGGTGGTTGCCACTATAAAATTATACTTGTCATTCCTGTTGAATGTAAGGAACTTATCCATGCCTTCCCACTCGTAATAGACAGTAGAACCGCTGGCGGAAGACATCATCTGCTGGCCCCAATCGTATTTATTGACATCAAGTTGAAAGATGTATTTGGCCTCAGGATGGGCGATCGTCATGCCCGACTTATTCGTGATAAACGGGTACCCCGTTTTACCTATCTTGACTTCCTTGACGAGCCTCTGCGAAAACCGGCCCACGTCTACCGAGAAGCCAACGATGCCGATGACCTTGTTGCCGGCCATGATCGGTGCGGTAATGAGGATTACCGCGAGACCGGAAGCGGGAGACTTGCCGATATCGCTTACATGGACTTCCCCCTTGAGTGCGGCTTTTGCATTATTTACATACGATGGGATTTCCCCCCAGCGCAATCCCTCGGCCTTGGTGGAACCGGAGGCCATAACCATGGAGTTTGATTCAGCCGTCGCGAAGAAAAGATCCTCGTAGATGCCTTTTTCCTTGTAGAAGTTCACAAGCAGCGGGCGAACCTCCATATACTTTCCTTTCGCCACGGCGTCGACAACAAGGGGATTCCCGGCAAAATACTTCGCGTTCGCGATCTCCGTTTCATAATAATCGACCATGTTACGCTCGATTTCATTATTGAAGTTCGTAACCTGGTTCATATACGAATTCTCGATCCCGTTGTATGCCAGGTTGTAGGAGGTTACAACAAGAACGACCGTGAGCGTCACGATCACAATCACAACAATCAGTGAAAGGATGACCTTCAGGCTTTTAAAAGATAATTTTTTCATCGTTCACCTCTTCTTTATTTGTTAATGATAGACGCATGTAAAAGCGTCCGTATATTGTTTACTGCGCATGAAATGATACACGATAGCCATCCTTTCACCCGCATGCCATGTCCCGTACCGTCCGCAGCGCCCGCTCCATGTCCAGCGACTTGTCGAAAAAATAGTCCGCTCCCATTCCCCGGCATATATCCCGGTAGTGCGGGAACGTGTAGTTGGTCAGCACCAGCACCCGCGCGTCGATCCCCTCACTGCGCAATCTTTTAAGGACCTCGAACCCGTTCCCGCCTTTAAGCACGATATCGAGAATGATAACATCCGGTTTCTGCTCCTTGATCGCATTGATCGCATCGTCCGGGGTGAGAGCCATACCGCATATCTGAACACAGGGGATACGGCCAAGCTCATCCTGAAGAATCCCCTGGGTCACAGCTGAGTCCTCGACGACAAATATTTTCATTTTTGAATATTCCGTAATATCAAGGTCTGGCGATCGCGGCGCCTCTTCCACGATCCACGGGTTGAATATACCCCGGCAGGCCGGGGTACGCAATCGGGACAGGCACCAATTATGTCGTAAGAAACGGGAAAATTCCCGGCAGGGTTCTTCCTACATCGGGAATAAGGGGTGTACTTACATTTAATACAATCTTTAGGGGGTTGAGATAGGGGTTCAGACAGACATAGATTAAGCTGCAGGGTTATGCCCGGGAGTTATCGCCCCGGAGCCATTCCTTGGCATACTGGTTCAGATCAATCGTTCCGTCCAGGCCGAGCTTTTTCCTGATATGCTCGCGGTGGGCCTCCACGGTCTTGATGCTGATGTTGAGCTTCCTGGCAATCTGGGCGCTCCGGAGCTCCTGCCCGATAAGCTGCAATATTTCGAGCTCCCTGTCGGTGAGGCTCTGGATCGGAATAGTGTCCCCGCCGGGGGCCGCCGCCGCGGCCAGGCGGCCGACAATCCGGGTCAGTATCGCGTCGCTGAAGTAAATGCTGCCGGAGAGTACCTTGCGGAGCGCACCGATCAGCGTTTCGGGCGGCTGGTCCTTCATCACGTATCCTTTCGCGCCGGCCCGCAGCGCCCTTTCGGCGAACACCGACTCATCGTGCATGGAATACACCAGCGTGGGGAGGCCGGGATAGCGCGCCGTGATGGCCTTGATGAGCTCGATCCCGCTTGAGCTTTTCAGCGAGATGTCCACGATGACCGCATGGGGGTCCGTCTCGGCTATGAGCTTCATGGCCGCGTTGGCGTCGTTGGCCACGCCGCAGGCCGCGAGGCCTTCTTCGTCGTCTATCATCTGTACGAGCCCCTTGCAGATGAGGGGATGGTCGTCGACCACCAGCACGCGCCTGACCTCGCCGCGTTCGTCTTTACCGGACATACACGCTCACTCCACCTTCTTTGTCATATACGCCGGCAAGGTGCAGGTAATGACTGTCCCGCTGCCGGTGTCACGACGGATATCAAACGTACCGTGGATCGATTCCATCCGGTACGCCATTATCTTAAGTCCCAAACCGGCGCTCTCCCCCGTTTGCGGGGGAAGTCCGGCCCCATCATCCTTGATTATCAGGTTTACCCGGTCCGCGTCGGTTGTCAATTTAATTAATATGTTGCGCGCATTCCCATGCCGTATGGCATTGTTTACGGCCTCACGGGTCACGTAATAGATCTGGGTCGAGGTATTGAGGTTCGTGATCAGGAGGTCCCGGTCCTGATCGAAGATACAGGTGATGCCGAAGGTCTTCTCGATATTGGACGCGAAGTCGGCCAGGGTATACGTGATCTCATTTTCCACGAGGTTCGGGGGATAGAGCTCGCGCGACAGGGTGCGAACCAGGGTGATGACACGATAGACCTGGCGTGTCACCTCTTCCGAGCGCGCCGCCTCGTCCAGCCCGAGCTCCTTGAGCCGCCGGGTGAGAGAATTGCTCAGGAAGGCGACGCCGGTAAGGTCCTGTCCCAGGCCGTCGTGCAGGTTCTGCCCGAGCCGCTGCTGCTCAACGTCCACGATGCTGATGATCTGGTCTTGAAGGCGCCTGCGCTCCGTAACGTCCCGCAGGGTGGCGTGCAGCAGCATCCTTCCCTCGATGAAGATGGCGGTGAGAACGACCTCGCCGTAGAAAAGACTGCCGTCGAGCCGCTTGTATTGCCATTCGAACCTGGAGCTTTTTTCACGCAGAACGCGCTGAATGATCCGGTCCGCCTTGCTGGCCGATGTTTCACCGTCGGGCTGGACTTCCGGCCAGAAGGTATCGATGGCATGGCCAATAAGCTGGTCGCCGTTGGAACATCCCATGATCATGAGGGCGGCCTCGTTGCAGTCGATCGCCTTCCAGTCATCCATGAGTACCTGCGCATCGCCCGAATCCGCGAACAGGCTGTGGAACCGGGCCTCGCTCTCGCGAAGTGCCGTTTCCATGCGCCGTATTTCGGTTATGTCGACGATGACCCCTCTGACCCCGGTCCGTTTGCCATCGGCTACTTTCGCCCGGTTGTACATGATTACCGGCAGTCTCGTGCCATCCTTCCGTATCAGGGTGTATTCGCCGGAGCCGCCTGTCGCGCCCTTGATTACTGCGATAAAATTATCGCGGCACCTGACGCGGTCCTCGGGCACGAAAAAATCAAGCACGTTGAACCTGCCGGTTTCCTCAATCGTGTATCCGAGGAGAGGGAAAACGGCCCGGTTAATATAGTTCAGGGCGCCCCTCCGGTCTACTTCGAATATTATCTCCGGCATGAAGTCGGCCAGCTCGCGGTACTTTTTCTCGCTCTTCACCAGCTCTTGTTCAGCTTTCTTGCGGCTGCTGATATCACGCACTAGTGCCCAGTACCCGGCAGGTTCCCCGTCCGGCCTCTTTTTGAGATATGCCTGCAGCTCAACGGGAAACTTCGTGCCGTCTTTCCGGAGCAGCTCTTTTTCGTAGATGTCCGAATACCCGCGGACAAAGACCTGCTCTTTCAGGAGCTTCATTTCCATTTCATGATCCGGTTTCGGGCTTATATCCCTGAGCGTCATGCGTCTCATTTCTTCGGCGCTGTATCCGACCATGTCGAGATACCGGTTGTTGCATTCGATAAAATTGCCGTCCAGGTCCACCTCCGCCGAGCCGTCGCGCAGATTTTCATACAGCTCGCGGTACCTCTGCTCGGACCGCACGACCTCCTGCTCAGCGTTTTTACGCTCTGTGATGTCGATCATGATTCCCTGGTAACCGGTGACACCTCCAGCCGGATTGCGCTCTATAACCGTCCTGTCGTCCACCCATTTGATCCCGCCTTCCCTTGTCATAATGCGGTATTCCTGAATGAAGCTGTCCGCGCCCGACTCCGAATGTGCCGTTACTTCGCGTGATACCCGCTCCCGGTCAGCGGGATGGATTAAAAATAAAAATGGGACCGCACCGGACATCAGCTCTTCCGGGACGTAGCCAAACTGCACCACGTTGTTCGTCACGAACTCTACCGGCCAGCCCTCGGCCGCCTTCCACCTGAACAGGACGACCGGGCTGTTCTCGACCACGTGGTTCGTCTGCCGGAGCGCCTCCACAGCCCGCCTCCGCTCGGTAATGTCCGTCCCGATGCAGAGAACTTCCGCGACATGGTCTTCGTCTTTCTCTATAACTTTATTTGACCACGAAACCCAGACGCGTTCCCCGTTTTTCTTCATGTTTTCATTTTCGTTGTACCGGTAGCGATCCGGATCGCCGGCGATTCCCTTTATCATTCTGGCAAGGTCCGTTCCGGAGGAGTCCACCTCCGGAACGATGGTCCCGATCACGCTCCTCCCGATGATCTCGTCCCGGTCAAACCCGAAAAAGGTCTCGGCAAATTCATTGAAAAACGTAACAATACCCTGTTCGTCCATCCTGAGAATGATGCTGTTCGCGTTTTCCACCAGTTCCCTGTATCTTCGCTCGCTGTCCTGCAAGGCATTTTCCGCAAATTTGCGGTCAGTGATGTCCTGCAGGGTTTCCACTGCGCCGATTATATCCCCCTTCGTGTTCCGGAGCAAAGCCGAAGTGAAATGTATCCATCTGCCGTTGACGCCCAGGTTCGGAAAAAAGTCTATGCAGTCATAGGCCCCCGGTATTTGCGCCGATTCACTGCAGATACCCGGGTACCACTTAGTAATTCCCGCCGCCGTATCTTTATCTATTAACAGGTCGGCCATGCAGGGCCTCTCCAGGTCATAGAAGGCCTTCCAGTGATCCCTCGTACCCACAATGGAGGATGCCTTGAATCCGCTGATATTTTCGGCTGCCCTGTTCCAGTAGAGTACACGGTGATCGGTGCCGATGATGAACTGTGGTATTGGCGAGCCCTGCACAATGGCCACCAGTTTCTGCTCGCTCTCCTTAAGCTCATCGTCCAGGATCTTCCGCTTGGTGATGTCGGCCGTGAATCCCTCGATGAGGATATCACCCGTATCGTCGGACTCTGCGACCCGGGCGTTCATGCTGAGCCACACGCTCCTGCCGTCGGCTGTACGCGCCTCGTACTCGAAGCCTACAACGCTTCCCTGTTCACGCAGGAGCCGGAGGAATTCATCCCGCCGCTCTGCGCTTGCGTAGAGCTGGGAGCCCAGGTCCGAATAATGCGCCACCGCCTCTTCGGGTGTGTTGAGCCCAAGCATCCGCGCCATTGCGCTATTGGTGGCCAGGGCCTGTCCCTTCGAATTCGTGGTGAAGATGCCGATGGGCGCGTTCTCATACAGGAGCCGGTAGCGCTGCTCGCTCGACGCAACGGCCTGCTCCGCGTTCTTCCGCTCGGTGACGTCCCGGGCGAGCGTGACCAGCCGAAAATCAGGAGACGTCGCATCGCCCCTGGACGCGATGGAAAGCTCGAACCACCGGGTCCCTCCGCGCATGGGAAGCGCATAGACCGCCCCGCGGTGCCGGCCGGTCCGTGCCGCCTCGTCGAGGGCAGCACCGATGATACGGCCGGCTTCCTCCGGCAGTACCTCTCTCACTTTTTTCCCCAGGAACATCTCGGGCTGCACGTAAAGCAGATCGTTCTCCGGGGCGCGAAAGTCATGGATGCACCCTTCGGCGTCGACTTCGAACATGATATCGGGCAGGGCATTGAAGGTGGCGGTAAGCCGTTCATGCGAATTCCGCAGTTCAACTTCCGCCCACTTGCGAAGCGTGATGTCGGACATGACTCCCTGAAGGCCGGCCGGAACTCCGTTCTCGTAATACGGCCTGCTCGACGAGCGGACCCACCGTACCTGCCCGGATTCTGTCTTTATGCGGTATTCACTGGGGAAAAGTGTCCCGGCAAGGACGTCGCCGAACTCCCCGATTATTTTCTCCCGGTCTTCCTCGAAAATATTATCTATAAAGTTTCGGCCCTCGAGATCCCCCGGGTTATACCCGAACAGCTGCCTGACGGCCCCGCTGACGAAGAGGATTGTGCCGTCTTTCCGCACTTTGTATATGACATCGTTGATCTGCTCAACCATATCACGGTACTTCTCTTCGCTTTCCCGCAGCAGCCGCTCGGTCTGCTTGCGTTCCTCGATCTCACGCTCCAGCCGCGCATGGGCCTGCTCGATTCGCCGCTCCATCTCGTGCCGGTGCAGGGCCATGTCGATCGCGATGCAGATCTAGGCCAGGCGGTATGGCTTGAGGATGTACCCGTAGGGTACCGTTTCTTTTGCGCGGTCTACGAGTGTTTCATTCGAATAGGCCGTCAGGTATATGAACGGGA
>JAKJGD010000566.1 GCA_022704585.1 Spirochaetota bacterium
CCGGGAAAGCGCATGGGGCAGAAGACCGGCATGCCGCCCGAAAGCTCAACCGCGGGCGCGTAGGAGTCGTACGCCGGCTCGAACAGGACCGCCTGGTCGTCGCGGCTCACCACCGCGGTGATCGCTGCGAAGAGCGCCTCGGTCCCGCCCGAGGTCACGGTGATCTCGGTGTCCGGGTCGCAGGACGCGCCATACGTCTCCCTTGTCTTTTCGGCAATCCTCTCGCGCAGGGCAGGCAGGCCCTGCATGGGCGCGTACTGGTTCCGGCCTTCCCGCATGTGGCGGTGCACCAGCTCGATGAGCGCGGGGTCCACGTCGAAGTCCGGGAAGCCCTGCGACAGGTTGATGGCGCCGCACTCGTTGGCGAGCTTCGTCATTACCGTGAATATGGTTGTGCCGACCTCCGGCAGCTTCGATCGTATCTGCATTGTTCTTCCAGAATGTCCGGTTAATTTCCGTCCACGAGCTTTTCGATCTCACGCAGGAGCTCCGCGACCGCGTCGCGGGCTTCCACGGTCTTCACTTTCCCGCCCCTGGCGAACAGGAGCAGCTTCCCGCCGCGGATGCCGGCAAGGCCCGCGTCCGCGTCCTTCGCCTCGCCCGGGCCGTTCACCTCGCACCCCATCACCGCCACGTGGAGCGTGCCGTCGCGCTCCGCCATGGTCTTCTCGAACCGGGCCGTCACCGCCTCGTCCACCTCCCGCGCAAGCGCGAGGATGTCCAGGTCCGGGTCCGTGCGTCCGCACGTGGGGCAGGACACGATGCGGACCCGCGCCTTCCGCTCGCCCGCGCTTTCCAGTATCTTCCGCGCGACCGGGATCTCCTCCACCGGGTCGCCCGTCATGGACACGCGGATCGTATCGCCGATCCCCTCGAGCAAAAGGTGGCCGATGGCCACGGAGCTCTGTATTGCGCAGTCCAGGCCGTACCCCGCCTCGGTTAGTCCCACGTGGAGCGGGTAATCGCGCCGCGCGGCAAAGAGCTCGTTGGCCGCGATGGTCTGCGGGATGTCCGATGATTTTATCGATACCACGATGTCATGAAAATTGTTGTCCTCGAGGATGCGCACGTGCTCCATGGCGGACTCGACCAGGCTCTCCGGTGTTACTTCCGGGAACCTGCGCCGGTCTGCCGAGCCTGCGTTCACACCGATGCGGATGGGCGCGCCGCGGTCACGTGCGGCTGCCACGACTTCGCGCACGCCCGCTTCGCTCCCGATATTGCCCGGGTTGATGCGCACCTTGTGTACGCCCGCCTCCAGCGCGGCCAGGGCAATTCGGTGGTCGAAGTGGACGTCCGCGCACAGGGGCACCGGCGACGCGGGGATGATCTTCTTGAAGAGGGAAGCCGACTCCGCGCTCCGCAGGGCCAGGCGCACAAGCTGGCACCCCCGGTCCGCGAGGCGCGCGACCTGGGCGATCGTCTCGTCGACCCGCTCGATCGGAACGTTCGTCATGGACTGGATGGAGACCGGAGCGCCCCCGCCGATCGCCAGGGACCCGGCCCGCACCTGCCGCGTCGCTCTTCTCTTTTTCATGACAGGCCTGCTCTCCCGCCGCATGGCGCGCGGCGTAATCAAGGATACTATCCGCCCAAACGCGGTTGACAAGTACTTTTTTATGCCGTGCGGGAAGTAAATTAATCATTTGACGAACAACGTACGACATGATTATGAGTCCTGAATATCGCTGCAGAGCCGTTTTTATTTGCAACAAATGCGGCCGTTATGTTTCCAGTATCCTTATACGGCCAAGAGGTGTATTCATGGACATTCTGACGAACAACATCATCGTGAAGGGCGGATGGGTGATGCTCCCCATTCTCCTGGGATCCGTCATCGCCCTCGGGCTGGCGATCGAGCGGGGCATGCTCCTCTGGAAGACCAGGCTGAACGCGCGGGCCTTCACCGACGGGATACTATCCCTTGTCATGCAGGGAAATTTCGCGGCGGCGGCCGAACGGTGCGCGGGAACAATCCACCCGATCGGCAGGGTGCTCGCCGCCGGGATCGAGCTGCGGGACCGTGGCGCCGATGAGATCGAAGCCG
>JAKJGD010000567.1 GCA_022704585.1 Spirochaetota bacterium
CCGCCACGACCTGGCAGGTTGGGAACGGCGGCGACGGCGAATGGGTCGAGATTACCTTCCCGAAGCCGGTATCCATCTATGTGTCGATCATTAACGGGTTCGTCACCGTTGATCCGAAATTCGCCCAGTACGGGGCCGGCGGCGACCTGTATCTTCTGAATAACCGCGTCCGGAGCCTGGATGTGGCCGCCACGGGCAAAGGAAACGAGAAGAGTGGGTCAACAATCAGTTTCATGGACGAGACCCGCGATTACCAGGACGCGGGCTCGTATCAGGATATAACGAAAATCAGGTTTACCATCGACAGCATATACAGGGGGCTTAAATGGAATGATACAGCCCTTGGGGAGATTAAGATAGAAAAACAGCAGTGATCGAGGGTTGTTCGCCGGGCAGATCCGTTACTTGGTTCTGTTCAGCACTTCGGTCGTGTCCCGATAGGGCTCTCCGGTTACCATGCGGGAGGTCCCTATCTGGACAATGGTAACAGTATATTGCTTATTTTCGGTCACGAGGATGCAGTTTTTATCTTCGAGCCGGTACCTGCCCCGTTTCCGGCCGTTTACGGTAAACTCGCCGTTATCCGAGAAAGAGAAAACACGGCTGGCGGCGTATTGGTTGCAGTTGCTGCCGGTTGCATCACAATTGACGGAGATGATTTTCCAGGTACCTGGAAGGAGCCGGGCTGTATCAAGTGATGCGTTGGTGTCCTGGCCGGTCTTTTGCTCGGTTTTTTCCTGGAAGAGGGAGCAGGCGGACAGAAAGATGACTGCCGATAAGATTGACACTGTCATTGCAATTATGCGTGTCATTCCGCCAAGCCTCACAGCCTCTTCAGGAGGAATTCGATTTTATCCCTATCCTTGCCGGAGACCTTTCTTAAAAGATCCTGCTTGATTTTTGCCTTCAATTCCTGTTCGGAGCTAGTTTTCTTTTCATCTACCATGATATCTTTTTGCTCGTTGGTCATTATGGGTATCTTCGCACCGGTTCTATTGGGGTTGGCGCTTTTTCTGTCGGATGTGTTCATATCCTACCGTAAATCCGGTCTCCCCCACTTCCACTTGCCTTTAATGGTTATCCCGTTCTTGTAATACATGGTCCCGAAGCCGAACGGCACGTTGCTTCTGAATTCGCCCTCGTACCTTCTGCCGTCTGCGTAAACATATGTTCCTACGCCGTAGTGACAGTTGCCCTGGACGCACCGCCCGCCCTTTTCATCAAACTGTGCAGGTTGCTGCTCCTGCTGATGTGCGCATGAGAAACCCATTGCACAAACTAGCGCCAGTGAAAAGATTATTCGTTTTTTCATGATAAACATTAGCCGGGTAAGAATTATTGATACGTAGAACACACCATGTCAAGTTTCAAGTCAATTGCTTTTTTAATAAAATATTTATAATTTTAATAATTTTGTTTCTCTGATATTTTTCTTGACATGCATTGAATTTTTTCCGGCCCGCCTCCCTGTTTTTTGTTAATCGGCACGTTGTTTGATATGATCAAAAAATATATAATCATTGATCAACGTGCATGAGCGGGATATCTTGTGATTATGTCGGACCGGCTTGTTGTTTGCTCCCTTGAGCAAAGTACTTGACAAACCTTTTCATTAACGTACAACAGTTTGTTCGATGCGACGGGCTTCCGTGGGCGGGGCACGAATTCAAGAGGATGTATACCGGAGACGGGCACGGGTATTGAAATTAACAAGAAGCTCGATGAATTTGTCCGGGAAAAATCGGCCGAAGACGGAGATAATTCCTTCCGTGAGTCGCGGTTCGGGTTTTCAAGAGACGGGAACTATGTCAATCCCTGGCAGATGAATTACGAGCGGATCGGTTACTACGCCAATACATATATGATACGTGACGTGGCCGGCGACTCCTGCGTTCAGATAACCGTGCCGCCCACGCAAACCGGTGTCGTGCCGTCAACGCAGGAGCCCCAGCCATTTGGATGGACGGGGAAGATCAATGAGGACCTTGCAGAGCGGGCGGTATGGTGGGCCTTTGAATTACTTGATGATGCGGAGGCGGG
>JAKJGD010000568.1 GCA_022704585.1 Spirochaetota bacterium
ATCCTGGCAACGAACGGCGAAGACGCCATCAAGCTTATCGCCGAGAATCCGCCCGACATGGTGGTGCTTGACATCATGATGCCATGCATGTCGGGCCTTGAAGTCTGCCGCCGCCTCCGCGAGACCTACAGCCTGCACGAGCTCCCGGTCCTCATGCTGACCGCCAAGAACCAGCTGAACGACATCATCGCCGGTTTCGAGGCCGGGGCGAACGATTATCTCGCCAAGCCCTTTGACAAGCGCGAGCTCATCGCGCGCGTCAACACCCTGCTCTCGCTCAGGGACGCCATCGAAAAGAACAATTCCCTCCTCGTCATGCAGAAGGAGCTGGAGATAGCGAAACGAATTTTACAATCGATCCTTCCCGACGGACCGCCGGTCATGAAAAAGCTCGCCATATACACGCGGTACCTTCCCATGGACCGGGTGGGGGGCGACTTTTTCGATTTCCATGTCCTCGACGAAGACCGCATCGGCGTTTTTACCGCTGACGTATCGGGCCACGGCGTTCCTTCCGCGATCATAGCGGCCATGCTGAAGGTCGCCTTCTCGCTCCAGAAATCGATCGCCCGCGAGCCCGACGAGCTCCTCCGGGAGATAAACCATATCCTGCGCGGAAAATTCGGGAAGAGCTTCATCACCGCCATCTATGCCTATATCGACATGGTAGCGGGGACCCTCTCGGGATCGAATGCGGGACACTTCCCCATCGTCATTCACCGGAAACAGGACGGGACGATCCACGAGTTCATGCCGAAGGGATGGGCCATCGGGATCAGGGGCGAGCCGATGCTGACGCGCGAGGAATTCGCTCTGGCTGCCGGTGACAGGATAGTCCTGTTCACGGACGGTATTATCGAGGCCCGGAACAAGGCGGGCGATTTATTCGGTTACGAAACTTTTCTCGGTCACATCGGCACGCAGCGGCACCTGCCCCCGCGCGAGTTCGCCGATTTCATCATCGCCCGCATGTCGGAATGGACGGGCCAGGGGGACCGGTTCGACGACGACGTCACGCTGCTCGTTATCGACGTGGCGGACGATTACGTTAAAGCCGGTTAACTGGCGGCAAGTGGAATTGCATGAGGCGGGAGGACGCGGATGTCCGGAGATGCGAGGAAAAGCGCAGGGCAGGGGGCTTTAAATTTACCCGATTTTCATGTATAATAATTCAGATAATGATTAATGTCTGATCAGTGCTGTATCAGTAATAATATAAAAATTCATGCCTGCGCGGAATGATATATTTTCGATAAGATGGACGCGCTTTTTGAATGATTTCAGGCAATACAATACTATCTTCCGAGGTATGGTATGCTGCAATTGCCAGACGCGGGCCATATTTAGCAAGAACCTGTTGAGCACCGGCTAACGCATAACGTTCGCTTCCCTCTATGTCCATTTTGATGAAGTCGACATGATCGAGACCCAGATCCTCTGCAATTGCATCGATTGTTGTGGCCGGGATGCGGATGGTCGCCTTATCTTGTTCCAATTTACTTTTTACATGAAATACGGCTGATTTACCGGTGAATTCCAATTCACCTTTCTTACTCCATACAGCTGAATCAATCAGGATAACCTGACCGCTGTTAATTTCTGTTGCGAATGTTTTTTTCAGACATTTGATATTGCCTTGTTCCGGTTCGATAACAACGACTTTTGAAGCACCTCGATCAATACCAATACGAGTGAAAACCCCTAGAAATCCGCCAACGTCAATAACAACATCTCCGTTTTTGATTTTTACTGGTCCTTGTTGGTAGATGTTGTCATTTTGTTCAAATGTCATAATCTGGACAAATTCCTTTTCACTTTCATAGCCCCAGAATTTCCCAAATATTGTATTCCAGAGGACCAGCCCATTTTCTGTTTCTGAATAATCTGATTCAACTTTTATTGGATCGAAACTATTATATGTGGTGAAATATGGTGGGGGTAAATTTTTGAATATAGTCTTCCATGATGCAGAAGGCAGGTTACCGCTGATTTTATTGACTATTAAATTTTTACGCCATAAAAAAAATCCAGGCGGTTCAA
>JAKJGD010000040.1 GCA_022704585.1 Spirochaetota bacterium
CGAACAGGTTGTCGTCCTCGAAGTTGATCATGGTCGCTCCGAAGCGTTCCGCGCACTCAGTGACCTCCGCGATCACCGGGTCCGTGCCGCGGGTGCGGTACGAGCCGCCCCAGATCACGCGCACGGAGCAGAAGTCGCACCGGTTCGGGCAGCCGCGCGACGTGATCATGGCGGCGATCCTGCCCCGGTACGCCTTGAAGTCCCGGTCGAGCAGGAGGTCCCGCGCGGGCGGCGCGATCAGGTCGATGTCGGCTGCCGGCCGGGCGCCGGTCGTGACCATGGTATCCTTCTCGCGGAAAGCGAGTCCCGGTACTACGGAGGGGTCCCCGCCCGTCGCGATACAGCCCATGAGGGCGGCGGAGGCCGCCTCGCCCTCGCCGGTGACCACGTAGTCCGCTCCTCCCCCGGCAAGGCAGTATTCAGGGTAGAGCGTGGCGTGGTGCCCGCCCGTGACAACCGGCGCGCCCGGCCGATGGCGCTTTACCATCGCGATGATCCGCTCCGCTTCCCGGTAATAGGTCGTGAACATCGAGGGGATAAAGTATACGTCCGCGCGGGACTCCCGCACCCGCTTTTCGATCTCCTGGAAACTCATGCCGAAATGGCAGTAGCGCGTGAAGGGGAATGAGAGCGCGGGATCGGGGCTCTCCCGGAAGCGCGCGAGATAGCCGAATTCCGCGGGCGTTTCGATCTCGCGGCGGGCAGGGGTATGGCCGTTGATCATCTCGACCCCGAACCCCGCGTTTCTCACCGCTGCTGCGACGTACAGAAGGCCGAGCGGCTGGCGCCGGACCGATGTGGCGTAGAAGTCCTCGACCGGAGGATTGATAAAGCATGCTTTCATGGCTGCATGAAAAATGACGGACGGCCCCTTTTATCGCAAGTATTAATTGCGCGGGGGAACCGGTCCCGGGATGGATCGGCTGGCCGGAGATTTTACGGAGGGAGGCGGAAAAAATGTTGCCATATCCCGGTATTTGCGATAGAAATAAAGAGTACAAATTCAATGCAGGGGGCGTGCCATGAAATCTGCAGTTCGCGTGATCTTCATTTGCTGTGCCGGTCTTGTTCTTCTTTTGCCCGGTCTCTATGCGGCCGGAAAAGCTAAAAGCGTGCTCGATTATTACCGGCTCCTGATGCCCGAGATGCTGGACGGCACACGGTTCGAGTTCACGAAAAAGGGCACTGCATGGAAGACGACCTCCCCGATCACAGAAGCCGAGCTCGATTGCACCGTGGACCTGAAAAACGGCTACATGGAAGTGTCCGATCCGGGCACGGGCGGTGGCACGCTCACCCAGGAGATGGCGCTTTTTATTAATAAGATGCGCGAGAGTTTCATGGGCGTAAACATCACGACCTTCGACGGCATCGGCGTTAGCAACAGGTGCAGGTTCTACCGGTGGACCGGCGACGGATGGGCCGTGGCCAGGGTTCTGCCCGATATACCGCTCGTACAATTCTTCAAGCCCGGCTTCGATTTTTCCTCCGTGAAGGGCAGCGTCTCGCTCCTGTACGCCCTGCCGCGGAAAGGGACAACGGTAATCGCGAAGCTGGACGTGTCCCGTCTCCGGATGATGATGAGCGATAATATGGGCTTTGGACCGGAAGATCAGAAAAAGGCGAAGCAGGCAATGGAACATGTCGCGTTCAACTCGGTCGAACTTAACTGGGACATGGACCGGAGCGTATTTATCGTCGGGAAGATGCTTGAGTAGGAGCGGGGCTCAGTCCTTCCAGTTCCACCACTTGAGGCGCTCCGGGTCGTGCGCGCGGTTTGAAGCGAAGTACGCGGCGCACCGGAGCACGTAGAGCATGCACCGGTCGACAGGCCCGCCGCTTTTCCGGCAGAGGTCGCGGTAGAGGCGCTCGGGGTCCTTGCCCTTGAGCGCCTGCACGGATCTGATTCCCAGGCCGAGCAGGTCCTCCGCGATTTTCTCGCCCACGCCGGGGATGGTCCGCAGCTCCTTCAGTATCTGTTTCGCATCTCTGCCCATGCTCGTCCTCCCTTACACCCATCCCAGGCCGGCAGCGAACACGCAGTAGCAGATAATGGCTGCCGCGACGGTAACCGACGCGCCGATCAGCTTCCCCCTGAGGGCAAACCGGTCGTGGTACCATGCGAGGAACAGGAAGGGCGCACCGTATGCGATTATGATAAGCCATATGTTGGGCCAGCTCCAGAAGCGGTACTCCCACACGAGCGCGCCCCAGCGGTTCAGAAGCGACTCGACGAAAACGCAGAACAGGCCGAAGCCGGCCGGTATGATGATGCGGTTGGGCATTCCGAATATTTTCTTATCGCGATCATCAGGCAGGCAGTTCAGGACCACAAGCGGGGCCAGGGCGAACATGAACGCGATTTCAAGGTTGAGGCCGACGAATACCAGGAATACGCTCCTGCCTGATATGGTCCAGAGCGCCGAGTATTCTGTGAAATGGAGGACGAGGGCGTTGATCATCTCCCAGATCAACTCGCCGGCGAAAAAGCCGATCCCCAGGAGGACCCGGTCCCATGCCCCTTTTCTCGCCTCAACGGAGTAGGCATATATGACCAGGGCGAGAAGCGGCACTGCATACCACTCGAACGTGTTCAGCTTCCTGAGATTTTCCAGTGCCTGAATGCTTGCTTCGGTCATCGGGGGTCCTCCTCGTCACCTGTCACTCGATACATATGTACATAAAGCAAAATTGTTCAACTATTATTCTTGTAAAATGGGTGTCAGAGTAAATTAGTGCGATAGTTATCGCCTTGTGGTGTCAGAGCAATCCATGGACCGATAGTTATCGGTTCATGGTGGAATATTATCCGCATCCTGCCGCATGCCCCAGGCCTGTCGGCGATAGTTGTCGCCCGGGTGTCAGAGTAAGTTCGCGGTATTTGATAAATTGGACAATTTTGGTTATATCGGAAATTGGCCAATTTTTCCCATCTGCCATAATTGTCAAAAAATTTACCGATTGGACAATTTTAGATATGCCAGATTCTGGCAAGACAACGGGCAAAATTATATGATAGTTAAAAACATACCGTCTGGTTGGTTTTTATATTAGCTGGATGGGAGAAGTGTAACACTCTTTTTGATTATACTTATACCATTATTTCGGAGGAAATGTATGAAAAAAATGATCGCACTGGTGGCCTCATTCATAGTGCTTGCCTGGGCCGTGGAACCGCTCCTGGCGGCCGGCGATGCCCCGAAATGCAGCACGAAATATCCGATTATTCTGGTCCATGGCGCATTTTTCAAGGATGAGAACATGCTTGGCATCAATTACTGGTGGCAAATACCTTCAGCTCTGGAGGACGAGGGAGCGGTGGTGTATGTGTGCCAGCAGGATACCTTTAATGGATCAATTGAGCGGGCAAAAGAGGTGGCGGCCGAGATCGGGCAGCTCTTCGCCCTGAACCCGACCTGGAAAAAGGTCAATATCATCGCACATTCCCAGGGGCCGCTTGACAGCCGCTACATGATCTCGAACCTGGGCATCCCGGGGAAGGGCCTGGCGAAAAACTATGTGGCCTCCCTGACGAGCATCAGCGGCGTGCACCGCGGTTCCGAAGTCGCAGATCTGTTGTGGAAGATGTACAAGGGCATTCCGGTTCTCGGGCCGGCGCTGGGCGACGCCATTATGGCGGCCATTGACGCGTTTGCGGATATTTTTTACTATAACGAGCAGGACCAGAACACCATGCTCCTCCTGTACAGCCTGACCTCGGATTACATGAAGAACGTTTTTAACCCGATGACCCCGGATGCCGCTGGCGTGTACTACCAGTCATGGGGCGGCAAGATCACGGGGCTGCATCCGGAGCTCGAGAACGTCCTTGTGGCGCCGCTCTGGGCAATCATGAAGCTGATGGGCGCCGGAGACAATGACGGACTGGTGTCCCTGACCAGCGCGAAGTGGGGCAAGTGGCGTGGAGCCCTCACCGGTGCGTGGTGGGGAGACGGCGTGAACCACTTTAATGAGATCAACCATTTCTTCGGATCAACCTCCGGCTTTGATGCCCCGGGCTTCTACATCGATGTTGTGAAAGAGCTTAAAAGCATGGGATACTGATCGATCGATCAACACTGAGGCCGGGGCCATGCAGGAACCCCGGCCTTTTTATACCCCGGGAACAGCATCTCGTCTTCAAATATGATTATCTCTTGCACTCTGTGGATCCGGCACGGCGGATGAGGCGTCATTATTAGATGCCCGGGTTTTGTCTTTACAAACCTGATAATTAATATTACAGTGGGAGTATTCTCGAAGGGGTCGAGACATCGCCGCACGCGCGAAATTGCCGCACCCAACAGGAGGAATCATGAAGGCCCGGATTATAATTACATGTACGGCAATCTTAATTCTTGCGGGAGGGTGCGCGCATATGCAGCGATCGGACGAGGTTGGCGACCCGGCCGGCCTGGGCGGACAGGTCGGGAATAATATCGTTATCGTGGGCGCCGTTTCCAGGACGCCCTGGCAGCACATGGTCGACCCGCGTCCGTCCCATCCTCATGCAACCTACTTCGACATGGGCAGCGGCCAGATCGTCGTGTACTCGAAGGAGCCGATCGGGTGCGCCGGCACGGTCAGGGTAACGGGAACAGTCATCAGGCTGGAAGGGTCCTCCAAGGACCCGCGGCGCAAGGAAACCTGCACCGAGTACCACGTGCTTGCCGATTCCTGGGAGTGCGTCAGGTGAGGGGCTGACCGCGGCGTCCCGGCGTACGGGACCGGGGCCGGTCAGGATGCGCTGCGCCGCGCCCTGGCCGTTTTAAGCACGAGCCGCGCTCCCATCACGAATAGTATGCAGAGAGATACTGCGGCGAGCGCCCACTTGCACGCGGAGACCAGCGCGGTAATGAACACGAGCGTTCCGGACAGGTCCGGGTAGTGCCCGACGAGATTCAGCTCCAGCACATTTTCCGCGAGGTCGAATGCTGCCGCTGCCAGCGGCAGGTAGCAATAGCCCGGGATGCCTCCTTCCCTGATCGCGCCGGAGAGACCTGTTTTAATGAAGAGCATCGTGAAAAACATGAACGAACCGTACAGAAGCGGGTGGATGAAGTCGAGATAAAAGTGTGATTTGAATATATCGATTCCGGGCTGTCCCCATGCCCAGAGCAGGTCGGCCATGCCCTTTTCGTCAAACGTGAGCTGGAAACGGAATACATTTTCGCTCCCAAGCGGCTCGAGGATTTTCATGATCACGAACTGCGACGTGAAATAGAGGATGCCGCTCGCGACGGCCGCGGCAAGGAGATTTCTTTTGCTGCCGATCAATGATATCATGCGGAAACTCCTGTGCGGGGGTTGGCTCATTCTGCCATAGTGTCACGGTTGTGTCAACGAGATAAAGGCGGCACCGTATCGGCAGGCGGTTTTGGACGCAGCGTCAGTTTTCATGGTTGACAATTCTATACAAATATTAATAGTGTTATGCAAAGGGGATTCAGCCTCACCCTCGCCGTATTGCTTGCAACAACCATAAATGATTCCAATGCACCGGGAGGTTTCAATGAGCTGGGAAGAGATTTACAGGAAGAAGCTGGTTTCGATCAAGGACGCGGTCAAGGTTGTAAGGTCCGGAGATTTCGTGTGTACGCCGGGCGGACCGAGCGCCGCATATGATCTCATCACGGAGCTGGCCGGCCGGTACGAGGAGCTGGAGAACGTCACGATGTCCTCGGCCCTGATGATGCGGCCCCTGCCGCATTTTGAGGCGAAATACAAGGGGCATATCGGTCACCTGGCCCTGTTCATGGGCCCGCTGGAGCGGATCTTCTGGCCGCAGGGCAACATCAAGGTGAATTCGTGCAGCTTTTCCAACTTCGACGATCTCATAACCCAGGAGCTCCGTCCCGATGTTCTCTTCGTCGAGTGCGCCGAGCCCGACGAATGGGGCTACATGAGCTTCGGACCGGGCGGCGCGTCTGTCAACCATTCAATACTCAAGACGGCGCGGGAGGTGGTGGTCCAGGTCAACAAGAAGGTACCGTACGTATTCGGCACGCACGCGCATATGCACGTGAGCCAGGCGACCTGCATCTGCGAGCAGGATCACGACATACCGATCCTGCCCAATATACCCATTACCGACGTGGAGAAAAAGATCGCATCGCACATTGTTGAGCGCATCCAGGACGGTTCGACGGTTCAGCTCGGCTTCGGGGCGATCGCCAACGCGGTGGGGTTCTTCCTGGACGGCAAGAAGGACCTGGGCGTCCATACCGAGATGATCACGGACTCGATGATGGACCTGGCCAAGAAAGGAGTCGTCAACGGGTCGAAAAAGGCCTTCTATCCGGGCAAGATGACCTTCGGGTTCGGTGTCGGGTCCAAGGAGCTTTACGAGTTCATGCACCGGAACCCGATGATCGAATCGATGCCGATCCATATGGTCAACGACATCAGCAACATCGCCATGAACGACAACTTCATATCGATTAACAACGCGCTCACGGTCGACCTGACCGGGCAGGTCTGCTCCGAGTCGATTGGCTTCAATATGTTCAGCTCCACCGGGGGCCAGCTCGACTTTGTGCGGGGGGCACGCCGCTCGAAGGGCGGGATGTCCTTCATCGCGCTCAATTCGATGTCGATGAGCAAGCAGGGGCCTATCAACCGCATCGTGGCGACGCTTCCGCCGGGTACCGTGGTCACCACCCCGCGCTCCGATGTGCAGTACGTGGTCACGGAGTACGGGATCGCGGACCTCTGGCTCAAGAGCATCGAGGACCGCGTACGGGCCATGATCTCCATTGCGCACCCGGACTTCCGCGAGGAGCTGGAAAAGAGCGCGTTCGAGGCGGGCCTCCTGGGTAAATAACAGGAGGAAGCGGTCTTACCTGAAGCTCCGGAACGCGAACCCCGCTGCCAGCAGGCCGAATGCAATGATCTCCGCGAGGATCAGGGCCGTCATGAACAGATCCCGGCCCGCCTCGCCGCCGGTTGCCGGCGGTGAGGCGAACTGGGTCTCGTTCAGGCCTTTGATCCCGTTTGCGATATAGCTTGCCATCGTTATCGTGAAAAAGGTCATGAGCGTCACCGTTATGGTCATGTTCAGCCAGCCGGGGTACGGGCTCTGCCCGAGCAGGATGGAAACCAGGAGCGCGGCGAAGCTGTAGGTGAACGAGCTCCGGTGCGCCACGTTCACATAGAACGGCGCCGTCCGCTCCTTGCTTTTCCTGATACAGCGGTACTTCCAGACTCCCGTGACAAGCCCGGTCATGAAATAGACCGAGCTGAAAAGGAGCGCGATTTTCATCGATAGGTTCATTTTTGCCTCCCGAGAATAATAATGGTCCGGCCGGTCATCCGGTACGTACCTGCTACTGGTGGCTGAGCCTCAGGCCGATGATCCCGGCCACCACAAGTCCGGCCGAGATTATCCTGAAAAAAGTGGCCGGGTCCCTGAAAAAGATGATGCCCATCGTGAAGGCGCCGACCGCGCCTATTCCCGTCCACACGGCATACGCGGTCCCGATCGGGATCGCGCGCTGCGCGAGGTACAGGAACAGGCCGCTGGCGGCCATGCAGAGCACCGAAAATGCCACCCAGAGAACCCGGGAACCCGAAATCTGTGCCATTTTAAAGCCAAGCGGCCAGCCGATTTCCATAATGCCGGCCAGCACCAGGTATATCCATGACATGATTGTGCTCCTGAAAGATTATCGGTCCGGGCGGGACCCTCCGGTCCGGACACAGCGACATCATACCGCACGGCTCCTGTCAAGGGGCTTTTGGAATTGCCTGGCCTTCCCTGCAAAAAGTGATTGCGCGGCTATCTCCCCCGTGGTATGCCATGCAGAAGCTGAGAATTATCACAGGAGGCGCGTATGCTGAACAACCCGGAAGCGACCCAACAAGCCCTGCAGATTCTGC
Source organism: Spirochaetota bacterium (assembly GCA_022704585.1). The sequence goes on from JAKJGD010000040.1 coordinate 7,879, forward strand.
GCAGCGGCACACCCTTTCAATGGTACGTCATACCGATGCTGGCGTTCGTGATCTACGTTTATTTCAACGAGATCTCCAAAAAGAACTGGAAGGCCGTGGCTGCCGGACTCTCCCTCTACATGGTGCACTGGTTCTACGAGATACTGAACGCCCTGATACAGCATTTTTCCGGCCACGCGCTCTGGACCGTGCCCACGGGTACCGCGTTCCTCCTCCTCGTCGGCGTCGGCGTCGAGCTGAGCCTGATGTTTTCCATATCGGGCCTGATCTTCAGCAAGATATTGCCCGCGGACCCGAAGATGAAGATACTCGGCGTCAACAACCGGCTCTTCATAGCGGTGATGAACGCGGCTTTCTTCTCGATCTTCGAGATTTTCCTGGCGCGCACGCCCGCGTTCGTGTGGGTCTACTCCTGGTGGGGTTCGTTCCCGGTCTTCATCACGGTCTATATTCCCTTCTGGGTCGTGTCGATGTACAGTTATGACTGGAGCCCCCGGACGCAGAAAATCGTTATCGGATCGCTCTTCGGGGTGAACGCGGTCATGCTCATCGTGTTCGCTGGAATTCTGGGCTGGATCTGATGGTCCCCCGGTAACCGTCCGGCAGGGCCGGCGGGGTGTATTTTTCAGCAGTTTGCCGGGGACAATGCAAGGCTTTATATATTTGCTTCTTTAAACCGGCTCTAAACCGGCTCTGAAAAACTCCAGGGATGAAGTTTTCCAGGAAGCTTTTAATGGTTTTCTAATTCGATAGTACAGGGGATACTGATATGAAAACAAAGAGCGCACATAAAGAAAAACCCGCAAAAAAGAAAGCGATAAAACAGCCTGCGGGGGCAGTGATGCCTGAAAAGACGGCCGGGCAGGGCCTGAGCCTCAAGCACAAGATCCTGATGATCGCCGTCCCCTCAGTCATTCTCGCCGTCGGCATATTCATCACCATACTGCTGTACACCGAGAAGGTGATGGTCCAGCTGCCGGTCCTGTACCAGAAGGACGCGCGTATCACCTTCATCATCGGCAACGCCTGGTTCCGTACTTCCGGATATGCTGAATGGGAGCAGGCGATCGTCGGTCAGGCGCTGAAACCCGGGTACGAGGTGAAAACCGATGCGGACTCCCAGATGGATATACGGTTCCATGATGAGATGGCGGTCCGCGTGTCGGACAACTCGACCCTCAGGATCGACGCCCTGACCGTGCGGAACCTGGGCCTGTATATCGACAGGGGCTCCCTGTACGGGAGGTTCGAGAAGCTGTTCAAGAACTACGGCATCTCGGTGAAGACGCCGACCACCATTGCGGGCATCCGCGGCACGGAGCTCGGGTTCGAGATCACGGAAGACCTGAAGGACGGGAAAAAGAAGCCCGCACCTCAAACCGAATCCGGACCCGCGGAAGAGCCGAAACAGATGACCACCGTGTATTCCCTTTCCGGGATTACCGAGCTGTACAACCCCCGGTTCGGGGACGAGAAGGTCCTCCTTTCATACCAGAACAAGATAGCCGTCAGGGAAAGCGGCCCGCCCTCGAACCCTGAAAAGCTCACCGAAGACGAGCTCCAGAGGATACGTTCCAAGCTCAACTCGATACATACGCAGGAAGTCCTGTTTATCTCGGATAAGATCAACTTTGAAGTGAACAGCGCGACCATCCTTCCCTCGTCACACGAAGAGCTTGAGAAAATCGTGAAGATCCTCAGGGAAAAGGACGCCCGGATCAGGATCGAGGGCCACACCGACAGCCAGGGGACCGCGCCCTTCAACCAGACGCTTTCGGTGCAGCGGGCCCTGTCGATCAGGAAATACCTTGTGCAGAAAGGGATCGATGCCGAAAACCTTGCCGTCGCAGGATACGGCTCGAGCAAGCCGGTGGCCACCAATGCGACGGAAAAGGGGAGGGCGCTCAACCGGCGGG
>JAKJGD010000569.1 GCA_022704585.1 Spirochaetota bacterium
GTCGTAAACGAGTCTGCGTGCACCGATTGCGGCAGGTGCCTGCCGCCGTGCAACCTCATGGCCCATTCGATGGAGGGGAAGCGGCACCGGTACGATCCCGCCCGCTGCATCGGCTGCGGCCTGTGCGCGCGGGCATGCCCGGCCGGCGCCATCGACATGCGGGAAAACGGGGGCTACCGGAAGCCGGCGGCCGATTTCAAAAGGCTTGCAGTCAGGATCGCCCCTTCGAAAATTATGGCTGTCATAAGGGGAGTATTCACGGGTAAACGATAATTGATGCAATCCGGGGAGGTTGCCATGAGCGAAGCGAGGTGGACGGCGGAGAGGGCGCGATCCTGGTACGAAAAACAGGGCTGGCTCGTCGGCTGCAACTTCATCCCGAGTACTGCCTCGAACCAGCTCGAGATGTGGCAGAAGGAAACCTTCGACGGCGAGACGATCCGCCGAGAGCTGGGGCTGGCCGCCGGACTGGGCTTCAACTCCGTGCGGGTCTATCTCCACGACCTGGCCTGGCTTCATGACCGCGGCGGCCTGTTCGAGAGGATCGGACGTTTTTTGGACATGGCCGGCGGGTTCGGCATTAAATCGCTGTTCGTACTGTTCGATGACTGCTGGGACATGGATCCGATGCCGGGGAAGCAGAAGGACCCGGTTCCCGGGATTCATAACTCGCGCTGGGTCGCTTCCCCGGGGAGACGGGCGCTCGGGGACGGGGACTGCTGGCCCCGGCTGGAAGATTACGTAAAGGACGTGCTGGACTCGTTCGGCAGGGACGGGCGGGTCCTGGCCTGGGACCTCTATAACGAAAACGGCAACTACTTCCTGCCCGCGTTATCGAAGCCGCAGCCTGGCAAGGCACTCGCACTGGGCGGCGCAATTCTCAGGAGGCTGTTTCTTCCCAACCGGTCGTTCATGCTGTTACGAAAGACCTTCGATTGGGCACGATCATGCGGGCCGGAACAACCCATCACCTCCGGGATATGGTTCCCTGACGGCAGGCTCAATCGCTTTCTCCGGGCCGAATCGGACATTATCACCTTTCACAACTACGAAGGGGTGAACAGCCTCCTGGCGCAAATCGCGCGGCTGAAAAAAACGGGCCGCCCGGTCATCTGCACGGAATACATGGCGCGCACCCGGGGCAGCCGCTTCGACACGCACCTGCACCTTTTTAAAAAAGAAAACGTCGGGTGCTACAACTGGGGCCTCGTAGCCGGCAGGACCAATACCATCTACTCGTGGCAGGACCGGGGCGGCGCTGCGGAGCCGGAGGTCTGGTTCCACGACATACTGCGTGGGGACGGGTCCGCCTATGACGCGGCAGAGGTTGCGCTCATACGGCGGCTAACGGCGAAAGACTGAGAAGATCGCCGGATGTATTTATAGATTTATACAGGGAGGACCAGGGACATGAAAAAAATCAGTGTATATGTTATCGTGGCGATGGTTGCGGCGTTGACCGCCTGCTGCTTTGAGGGTTATACTGCCGCGGACGGCGCCGTGCTCAAGCAATACCTTAAGCCGGCCAGGCTCAAGGAGCTTGTGGACAAACCGAAGAAAGATATCTGGATCGTGGACGTGCGCCCTGCAGAGGCGTTCCGGAAGGCGCACATTCCCACGGCGAAGAGCTTCCCATCGGGAGAAATCATGGACAGGCTTGGGGAGATACCTAAAACGCAGTACCTAATAATGGTCTGTGAAACCGGCGGGCGGGCGCAGGCCGTGATCAAAAAGCTCGAAGGAGCCGGGTAAACGCGCATGATGAACTGGGGCGGCGCTTCGCGGTATTTCAGGGCGTACGGCTCGGTGTCGGAGGGGGCAGGAAAGAAATGAGAAAGAAATATACGGCGGCCATTGCGCTGGTACTGTCCCTTTGCATCGGAACAGGGTGCGGGAAAGGCATCCGCGAAATGGAGTTTGGCCATGAAGGTTCCGGGAAGAAGATCCTGATTGCGGCGTATCCGAGCGAGTACAAGAAGAAGGTAGCGGAAGGCCTGGCGGACCGGTACAAGGACCGGGCCAGGGTCACGG
>JAKJGD010000570.1 GCA_022704585.1 Spirochaetota bacterium
TCGACCACCTTGCCAGGGCCCGGATTGTAACCTGGTCCAGTGCGCGGAGAATGTGCGGCACGATGCGGCCTTTATCTGCAACTGCTGCGGGTGCTGCTGCGAGGCCCTCATCGCGGCCCGCAGGTTCGCGGTGCTGCGGCCCATCAGCACCACGAACTATCTGCCGCGCATTGAAAGGGACGGATGCACCGGCTGCGGCGCATGCGTCGATGTCTGCCCGGTTGAGGCCATGGCGCTGGTATCGGCACATGACCCGCTGAAACCGAAAGCGAGAACCGCCCTGCCGAACGAGGAAATCTGCCTCGGGTGCGGGGTATGCGCCAGGGTATGCCCGTCACGATCGATATCACTGCAGTACAGGAAACAGCGGGTCATAACGCCGGCAACGACGGCGCACCGGACCGTGCTCATGGCGATCGAGCGCGGGAAGCTCCAGGACCTTATCTTTGACAACCGGGCCCTGTTCAGCCATCGCGCCCTCGGAGCTGTGCTCGGCGCGATACTCAGGCTCCCGCCGGTCAAGCAGGCGCTTGCCGGCATGCAGCTTAAATCGAGATACCTGGAACGATTGCTGGACCGTTATAATAACCAGAAAAACCGGGGCGTAACCGGGGGGCCATAACCGGGGCACAGGGAAGGTCCTTCGGTTTGGCTAATAGTGTTGACAACGCCGGCGGTCCGGAGTATAGTATGCGCCGGGGGAGGGACTCAAAACGGCGCGTGCTGCGCCAAAGAGGGGTCTGCATATGAATAAAAAACTCACCGCGGGGATGAAAGCCCCGAACTTTTCCTTTACCACGCTCTCCGGACAATCGCTCGATTTTTATAAAACGAGCCGCGGGAAAAAGGCCGTGCTGTTTTTTCTCCGCTATGCCGGGTGCCCCATCTGCCAGATGAAGATGGGGGAGATCATGCGCGATTATGACAGGCTCCGCGCGGCCGGGCTTGAAGTGTACGTGGTGTTGCAGAGCTCTCCAGCGTCGGTGAAGGAGGCGCTTGCCGGCGTCGCGCCTCCCTTCACGATCGTCTGTGACCCCCGGGAAAAAATCTTTTCCCTGTACGGTGTCCCGCCCGGGAACCTGTTCCAGTACCTCGCACCCTCGGTCATCATGAAGGCCATAAAGGCCTCGCGCCGCGGTTTCAGGCACGGGAAGAAAGAGGGACAGGAGTTGCAGCTTCCGGCCGTCTTTATCGTAAGCCCCGGGGAAGCGGTCACGTTTGCCTATTACGGCAGGAACATCGGGGACGTGCCGGACAACGATGTGATTCTGAACGCCGCGCGCGCATAACCGGCTTCATACAGGAGGTCGAAGCATGGCACTGCAGGGGATCAAGCGGGTTTTGGGCCTGCCGGAGGTCGCCTTCATAGCGATCGGGACCACGGTGGGCGGCGGGGTATTCGTCCTTACCGGGATCGTGCTTAAAATCGCGGGACCGGCGCTCCCGTTGGCGTACGCCCTCGCCGTCATTCCGGTGTTCATCAGCATGCTCCCGCTGGCCATGCTCGGCTCGGCCCTGCCCGCGACGGGCGGGAACTACCGGTACCCGAGCCGCATGGTGTCGCCGGGGCTCGCGTTCACGGGCGTATGGGTGTACATCCTCGCCTCCTTCATAGGGCAGATTCCCCTGTACGCGATCGCCTGCGCCCGCTACCTCCAGGTGTTTTTCCCGGGGCTCTCCGTGGAGGCCGTCTCTATAGGGCTCGTCACGTTTTTTTTCGTGATCAACGTGCTGGGCATACGCTTCGCGGTCCAGGTCCAGGGCGTAATGGTGCTCATACTCATAGCGGCCCTGGTATCATACACGGTGAAGGGGGCCGTGATCATCGATCCCGCGAACTTCCAGGGCTTTTTCCAGAAGGGGATCGGAAGCATAATTCTCGGCACTGCGCTCCTCACGTTCACCTATTTCGGGTCTAACGCCATCATCGAGCTGGGCGGCGAGATAAAGAACCCGGGCAGGGTGATACCCCGGGCCTTCGCGATATCGTTTGCCCTGGTCGCGGTGATTTACGTGGCCGTGGCGG
>JAKJGD010000571.1 GCA_022704585.1 Spirochaetota bacterium
AGCTCATCCCGCTCATGTCAGGACAGCGGGTGAAGGAGGCATGGGAAACCGGAAATGTTGACATCGCCCCCATGATGATGGGGCAGTCGGTAGGCCTGGTCAAGGACATTCCCACCTGCAAGGAGCTCATCACCCGGATGGTCGCGGAGGCCAGGGCGGAGATCGCAAGGGTGGGGAAACTCTTTTGAAAGCACAGATGATGAGAGGCAGGCGCATGTCATCGCGAGCGCAGCAAAGCGCCATTCGACTTCGCTCAGGGACCAATTGGTTGCCGGGCGGAGTCGAGGCATGCTTCGTCGTCCCGATTGCATCGGGACTCCTCGCAATAACATTGTGATAAAGAAGATTCAATAATACATGAAAAAAATTAAAACCACATAAGGAGAATATACATGGAAACAAGAATCACCAAACTCTTTGGAATCAAATATCCCATTATCCTCCCGGGGATGAGCTGGATCAGCGTACCCGAGCTCGTGGCCGCAGTGTGTAACGCCGGCGGCATCGGCTGGCTCGCTACCGGCCCCCTGAACACCGAGCAGACCAGGGCCTCAATCAGGAGAATCCGCGAGCTCACGGACAAGCCCTTCGGAGCGGGCGCGACCCTGCTCATGCCGGGCGCGCGCGAGAACGCGGAAGTGATCCTGGAAGAGAAGGTACCGGTCGTCAACGTGTCCCTCGGGAAATGCGACTGGATAGCCGAGCGCGCGCACAAGTACGGCGGTAAGGTCATCGCCACGGTTACCACCGAGAAACACGCCATCGCCGCCGAGAAGCAGGGCGCGGACGCACTGCAGGTAACGGGAAACGAAGCGGCGGCGCACGGCAGCCAGGTGACCACGCTGGTGCTCACGCCGGCCATCGTGAAAGCGGTGAAGATCCCGGTAGTCGCCATCGGCGGGTTCGCCGACGGGCACGGACTGGCCGCTGCGCTCGCGCTTGGCGCCGAGGGAATCGGCATGGGAACCAGGCTGTCCATGACGAAAGAGAGCCCGGTGCACGAGCTCACCAAGAAAGCGCAGATCGAAGCGAGCATCGACGACACGATATATTCCAACCGGTTCGACGGGCTGTATTGCCGCGTGCTCAAGTCGCCCCAGGCCGAAAAATCGATCAGGCAGGGAATCAGCCTGCCGAGGGCCATGATCGTGGGACCGCGGATCGCGCGGGAATTGAAACTGCCGCTTTTCAAGCTCATGCTGGGGATGCTGGCCCAGCCGGCAAACATGATGAAACTGGCCCACATGTCCACTGCGTTTGACAAGATACGGTGCGCCACTGAAAACGGCGATCTTAAATACGGCGTGCATCTTACCGGGCAGGTCCAGGGCATTATCAACGACATGCCCACGGTCAAGGAAGTCATCGACCGGACCGTGAAGGAAGCCTTGGAAGTCTACGCCAGAATGGGCACCATGCTTAAGTAACCGGCAGCGGTCCCCCCCCCGGGGGGGGGAGCAGCCGTTGCCGTAACCGTTGTAAATCGAGGAGGGTCCTATGTTCGACATGCTTTTCAGCCCCATCACCGTCAACAGGACGGTCGTGAAGAACCGGATATCGTATCCGGCGCTGGGCCTCATGTATTCCTATGACGGGAAGCTCAACGAAAAGTATTACAACTTCTTCGCCGAGCGGGCCCGCGGCGGGGCCGGCATCGTCACGGTCGGGCCGGTAGGGTTTGACGAGGTGGGGAGCGGCAAGGTGATCCTCGTAATCGATTCGGACGAGAAGATCGCGGACTTCGCGAAGGTCGCGTCCCTTATCAAGAAAGAGGGGGCACGGGCGTGGATTCAGCTCTTCCACGCCGGCGCCTATTCTTATTCGAAATTCATGGGAGGTCCCGTCCCGGTCGCGCCCTCCCCGATCTATTCCAAGTACTCAAAGCTCGTGCCGCGCGAGATGACCCTCGACGACATCAGGCAGACCCAGGAAGGATTCGTGGCCGCCGCCCTCAGGGCAAAGGAAGCAGGGTTCGACGGCGTGGAGATCATCGGCTCGGCCGGGTACCTGATCACGCAGTTCCTC
>JAKJGD010000572.1 GCA_022704585.1 Spirochaetota bacterium
GGACCCCGCACGGTGTTCGTGCCGCCGGCGAAGAAATAGGAGACACGCCATGCCAAAGCTAAAGGCCATTACCTTCGACCTGTGGGACACCATCATCCGCGACGATTCGGACGAGCCGAAGCGCACGGCGGCCGGCAGGCCCACGAAAAAAGAGGAACGCCGCGAGCTGGTGCACCGGTACTGTTCCCGCCACGAGCACCTTGACCGGAAGCTGGTTGACGCCGCGTACAACGCCGCCGACGCCGCGTTCAACAAGGCGTGGAAGGAGCTCCACGTCACCTGGACCGTGGAGGAGCGGCTGGACATCGTGCTCACGGGGCTCGGCCGCGTCCTGCCCGACATGGAGCGCGCGGAGCTGGTCCGGCTCCACGAGGAGATGGAGCTCGAGTTCCGGCCGGACCTGGTCCCGGGCGTGCCGGAGGCCCTGAAAGAGCTGCATGGAAAGTACCGGCTCGGCGTCATCTCGGACGCGATCTTCACGCCCGGGAGGGCGCTCCGCCGCATCCTCTCGGACTACGGCCTGCTCGGCCTGTTCGAGGTGTTCGTCTTTTCCGACGAAGCCGGCAGGTCCAAGCCGGACCCGCTCGCGTTCAGGACCGCGGCGGAGGCGTTCGGCGTGAAGCCGGGCGAGATGCTCCATATCGGGGACCGGGAGCATAACGACATCTTAGGGCCGCAGAGCTTCGGCTCCCGCGCCCTGCTATGCACCGCGGCCGTGGACCGGGGAAGCGCCGGCACGAAGGCTCAGGCGGTGTTCGGCGACTACCGGGAGCTGCCCGGCATATTAGAGAAACTAAGCACGTAAGGAGGACCCATGGCCGGAACCTATCGCTTTCTCATAATTGACGGATACGCGAAACAGAGCAGGGACGATTTCGACGCCGCGGGCATGAAGCACGCGGGCATACTCTACGCGAACATGCTCCACGCGTACCTGCCCGGCGCACAGTACGATTTACTGTACACGAGCGACCCCGGTACCGTGATCCCGGACGTGAAGGCCATCGGTGCGTACGCGGGCGTTCTCTGGCCCGGGTGCAACCTCACCGTGTACCAGACCGACGACCCGCGCGTAAAGACAATGATTGACCTGTGCGACCGCGTGTTCGAGGCGGGCGTGCCGCAGTTCGGCACCTGCTGGGGCATACAGCTCCCCGTGTTCGTGGCCGGCGGCGAGGTGAAGGCCAACCCGAAGGGGCGCGAGATGGGCATCGGCCGCAAGATCTGCCTCACCGCAGAGGGGAAAAAGCATCCGATGATGAAGGGCAAACCCGGGGTGTACGACCACTTCGTGAGCCATGACGACGAGGTGACACGCCTCCCGGAGGGATCGACGCTCCTCGCCGGCAACGACTACTCGCACGTCCAGGCCGCGGAGATCCGATACAAGAAGGGCGTGTTCTGGGGCCTCCAGTACCACCCGGAATACGACCTGCACGAGATGGCCCGCCTCATGGTGGCGCGGGAGAAGAAGCTGACGGAGATCGGCTTTTTCAGGGGACACGAAGACTTCCAGGAATACGTCGGCCGGCTGGAAGAGCTCCATTCGCACCAGGACCGCAAGGACCTTCGCTGGCAGCTCGGCATTGACGATGACGTGCTCTCTGCCGCCGTCAGGCAGTGCGAGTTCAAAAACTGGATCGATACCCTCGTACTGGGGAAATAAACGGAGGAATCAACATGTCATCACACACACAAAACGAAAAGCTGGTCGAGGCGATCAGGAACAAGGCCATAGATGAAAAAATTTCCTGCGCTGCCGTGTTCCAGATAACCGGCGAGCTGGGCGTCGAGCCGATCGAGGCGGGACGCACCCTTGACCTGATGGACATTTCGATCATAAAATGCCAGCTCGGCCTGTTCGGCTTCACGCCGGAGAAAAAGGTCGTGAAGCCTGCCCCATCGGTATCGGACGTCATGAAAAACGAGATTGAGTCGCGGCTGTCGGACGGCCGTCTCCCCTGCTTCGCGGCGTGGGAGATCGCCGCAAAGCTGAAGGTTGGAAAAATGGACG
>JAKJGD010000573.1 GCA_022704585.1 Spirochaetota bacterium
TGCTGCGGACGCCGACAGGCTGCGTGGGGCCGGCGCGGTGCGAGTGGGCCTGCTTCGACTCGCTCGACCTGGTTTACGACCTGACCCAGACCTTCCAGGACCAGCTCCACCGGCCCCGGTGGCCGTACAAGTTCAAGATCAAGGCGTCCGCCTGCCCCAACGACTGCGTGGCGGCGATAGCCCGCGCCGATTTCACCATCATCGGCGCCTGGAGGGACAGCATCCGCATCGACCAGAAAGAGGTGAAGGAATACGCGGCGCAGGGCATGGACATCAAGGGGCTCATCGCGGACAAGTGCCCCGGCGGAGCGCTCGCCTGGGACGAAAAGAAGCGCGAGCTTTCCGTGAAGCCCGAGGACTGCACGCGCTGCATGCACTGCATAAACAAGATGACGAAGGCGATACGGCCCGGCACGGACAGGGGCGCGTCAATCCTGATCGGCGGCAAGGCCCCGATCCAGAAGGGGGCGTTCCTCTCCTGGATGCTAATTCCCTTCATGAAGGTCGAGCCGCCGTATACCGAGATAAAGGACCTTCTCGAGAAAATCTGGGACTGGTGGGACGAGCACGGCCGCAACCGTGAGCGCATCGCGGAAACGATCGCGCGCATGGGGTTCAAGGAGTTTCTGAAGGCCCTGGGGCTCAAACCGCTCCCGCAGATGGTCAAGCACCCGCGGTCGAACCCGTTCATTTTCTTTAACGAATAACCCGCAGTAACGACAAGGAGGCGGAACAATGACGAAGAAAACAGATATCGGCCCCCCCGACTACCGGATGATGCTTCCGGAGTCGATCAAGGAAAATTACGGAAAGTGGAAATACCATGAGATACTGAAGCCCGGACTGATGAAGCACGTCGCCGAGTCGGGTTCCGAGCTCTACACCGTGCGGGTCGGGTCGCCGCGGCTGGTCAGCATTGACTTCATCCGCGATATGTGCGACCTGGCGGATCGCTACTGCGGCGGCTACCTCCGTTTCACCAGCCGCTATAACGTCGAGTTCATGACGCCCGAGAAGAAAAACGTGGAGCCGCTCATCGCCGACGTGAAAAAGCTGGGGCTGCCCGTGGGCGGCATCGGCGACTGCATATCCAACGTCGTGCACACGCAGGGATGGATCCACTGCCACAGCTCCGCGACCGACGCCTCGGGCCTGGTGAAGGCGATCATGGACGAGCTCTACCCCTACTTCACCGAGTTCAAACTGGAAGCAAAGCTCCGTATCGCCGTGGCCTGCTGCATCAACATGTGCGGCGCCGTCCACTGCTCCGACCTGGCCGTCGTCGGCATCCACACGAAGCCGCCGAAAGTCAACAACGAGAAGCTCGCCGCGACCTGCGAGATCCCCTCGGTCCTCGCATCCTGCCCCACAGGCGCCATTCACAAGCACCCGGACAAGGACGTGAAGGGCGTGGTGGTGCGCGAGGAGCGGTGCATGTACTGCGGCAACTGCTACACCGTGTGCCCGGCCATGCCCCTGGCGGACGCGGTGGGAGACGGGCTGGCCGTGTTCGTGGGCGGGAAGGTGTCCAACGCGCGCAAGCCGCCGATGTTCTCGCGGCTCGCCATTCCCTTCATCCCCAACAACCCGCCCCGCTGGCCCGAGGTGACCGGGGCGCTGAAGAATATCATAGAGGTCTACGTGAAGGACGCGCGGAAATACGAGCGGCTCGGGGAATGGATCGAGCGTATCGGGTGGGAGAAATTCTTCCGCCTGACCGGCATCCCCTTCACCGAGCACCATATCGACGACTTCACGGGAGCGACCGAGACGTTCAGAGCGACCACGCAGTTCAAGTGGTAAAGGAGGCGCGCCATGGCTGACCAGTCGATGGAGGAGCTGAAACAGAAGATCATCGAATTTCTAAAAAAATCGGGGCAGACGAAGAACCGGGACGTTGCCGCCGCGCTGGGAGTGGAGAAACGCCTGGTGGACAACGCCATCGGCGAGCTGAGCAGGGAGGGGGTCATCGAGTACCTCTACCTTAACGGCTCGTTTATAAA
>JAKJGD010000574.1 GCA_022704585.1 Spirochaetota bacterium
GCACCTTGTACTTCTGCTGCATGACCCGCCGTGCGCGGATCGTGTATTCCTGGTAAGTCGTCCCCTGCCGCTGCATCTTCTCGGGAATGTCCGGGACCTCGAGGAGCTCATCGACAAAATCCTCGATGATCATGTCCGTTTTTCCCATCCGCCCGCGCAATCCGTGAAAATAGGTCTGGATTTCATGATAGCGGATGGCCGTCTCCATGCTGTAGAACGGGATATCGATCAAGTCGCCCGAAATGACATAGGCGTCCGCAACCGTCTCATGCAACAGGATCTTGACTTTTTCAAGGGAACCGTGAATGTCGGCCGCGTAGATAAGTTTCATGGGCCGCTCTACCGCCTGACCGGAACGATTTCGATCCAGTAGTCGTCGGGGTCGTTGATGAAGTAGATTCCCATCGCCTTGTTTTCGTAGCAGATGCAGCCCATCTTTTCGTGCAGTGCGTGGGCGGCGGCAAAATCGTCCACAACGAATGCCAGATGGAATTCGTTGTCCCCGAGATTGTAGGGCTCTTTGCGGTCCCTCATCCAGGTCAGTTCGAGCTGATGGCCGGTTTCCCCGTCGCCGAGAAAGACGAGGATGAAGCTGCCGTCGGAGGCCTCCTTCCTCCGCACCTCCTTCAGTTGGAGGGCTTCCTGATAGAAGCGAACGCTCTTCTCCAGGTCAAGGACATTGAAATTGTTGTGGGCAAAAAGGAATTTCATGGCATTTCTCCTTTCCGTATTTGGAATCCGGTTGATTATTCGATGCTCATCAGCGACCGCCAGCGTTCCCATTCGGTTTCCCGCGGAAGGCGCAGCTTCGCCAGCAGGGTTACAAGGTCGGGCTCGTTGAAACGGAGGTAGGGATTGATTTTCTTCTCTTCGGCCAGCGTCGAGCGGACATGCTTCGCATCGTAACCCCTGAGGAAGGCGCCGATGGCCCGGTTTCCCGGTTCAAGTCGCCTGGCAAAGGCCACGGAGCTCTTGACATAGTCATGCCCTGCATAGACAACGGTTTCATCGGGCAGGGCCATCAGCTTCCGGATCGAATGGTAGAAGCCTTCGAGGTCGCCCGAAAAACAGTTACCGACCGTTCCGTTGAAGAGGGTGTCCCCCGCGATCAGGAACTTGCCGGCAACAAAACAGCGCGAATCCGCCGTGTGCCCCGGCGTACGGATGACCCGAACCTTGGCTCCGTCGAGAGCGATCTGACCGCCGTCCGGCAGATCGGGACCGGCCAGCAGCCTGGCATGCGTCCCCGAGAGCAGCGCCTTGTTGCCGCAGGTATGATCCGGGTGGTCATGCGTGTTCGCAACATACTTCAGCGCGAGACGATGTTCGCCGAGAAAGGCGATGATTTCCGCCGCCGCACCGCCGTCGATCGCCATGGCGCTTTGGGCTTCATAAACGAGATACCCGAGATTGTCTGCGCCGTAGCGAAACTGCTTCACCTTGACCATTGGAACCACTCCGGATGGAATTCGTCACCCCATGATCAGCGGGCCGGGAGATTATTGAACCAATCCATCCGTCTGTCAAGACGTTCCTTTAATAGCTTTGCGACAGTCTGGTCCGGGGAGATCGTTTTTTTTGGCGCTTCTTCGGTTGAACCGTTTTCTATGCAGTCGTTTATGAAGGCTATTTCCCCAGTCCGTTACATGAAAATACAAAACGAGACGTTGGGAGCTGGTTCGAGACAATAATAACGGGTTGAAACGTGCAGATTTTTGAGCTTGCTTTTCATGGATAGTGCCTGTGGCCGTTGCTTTCTGTACTCAAGTATTCGACAAATTCGACGGATACCAAACCTTTCAAATGGTTATGAATGAAATCTGTTTCTTGACTTTTCAAAGCATTAGGAACACAAAAGACCAAATTCAAATAGGGCATCGTCAAAAGGTTGACATCTAATTTTTAACCCTTCTTGTAAGGGTGATGCCATGAAGAGATTATTTAAACCCTGTTTCTGAAAAGAGGCGGGGTTTTGTTTTTTTCAAGCAGGGGATCCGATCT
>JAKJGD010000575.1 GCA_022704585.1 Spirochaetota bacterium
CCGTCCTTGATATCGCCGAGGAAATGCCCTATCACCGGCACCGGGATCATGTAGCCGATGTTGTCTGAATTCGCGCTTGCCTGGAAAGCGACGCCGACGATGCGGTTGTTCTGCATAACCGGTCCGCCGCTGTTCCCCGGATTGATGGCCGCATCCGTCTGTATCATGAGAAATGATACGCTGCCGCTGTGCGAATATTCGCCGATCTCAATCCGGGAGGTGATCCCCTCGGTTATCGAGATGCGGCTGCCGCCCATGGGATAGCCGAACGTGGTCACGCGCGACTGCAGATCGGGGATCCCGCCGAACTCGAGCTCCACAGTGTTCCGGTAGAACGCTTCGTCCTTGGCTTTCACCAGTGCGAGGTCGCAGTCATGGCCGATGTACACGACCCGGGCCTCGTACATCTCCGGGTCGCTCTCCTTCTTGACCTGGATATAGGTGGCATCTGAAACGACATGCGCATTGGTGAGGATGTAGCCGCCCCGGATAATGGCACCCGAACCGACCGAGGTTTCCGGGTCCTTCATGATCCAGGGAAGGTTGTAATCCGGGGAGACGGAAGTTTTAATGATCTTGACCGTGCCCCGGCTGACATCGAGCGGCTGCTTCGCCTTATGCTCCTTCGGCGCGGCAAGTACCTGCGCAGCGAGCAGGAGCGGCAGCGCTGCCGCGATGATCGATGATGGTGTTTTCATGAAATTCACGTTCCGTGAGACAAGATTGATGGACCTTATAGTCAGCCCGGCTTTTTGTCAAATTATTTTACTTTTATTTCGTCCATGTCCCTGCCCATCATGCCGTACCGTATCCGGAGAAGGCTTCTGAACATCGGTTCCGTAAGTCCGAGCTCCTCGCGCATTTTTACGGCCCTTCCCATCATGGCCGGCGGCGGCGTCGACTCTGTTACCGGGATGCAGTTTGGCCGCGACAGCGAGGCCTGATGCAACAGCTCGAACAGGCGCTCTTTTCCGATGTCCGGAGATACGTAAAAGCGGGTTTCAACAACCGGGTCACCTTCTTCTATGACGCCATCCCGGATCGCCCGGCCGTATAAACCGGTACCCGGGTATATGCGCAGGCCGGCGGTCATGTGCACCATGTCTTTTTTTGTTATGTGGGCATCAATAAAATCAAACGATTCCTTTATCGTGTCGTCGGTCTCTCCTGGCCCGCCGAAAATAAAGAACCACATGGTCGGCATGTCGAATTCGCGGACGATACGTGCTGTTTCCCGGAGATGGTCAATGGTGAAGTTCTTCTGTAAATTCACCAGCATCCGCGGCGAGGCGGTGTCCGGCGTGCAGTCGACCTGCGCGAACCCGGCCTCCCTCATCAGCTCGAAGAGTCCAGCCGTGGCATGGGCCGGATTTATCCCCATTGTCCTCAGGCGGATTCCGAGCTTTCTTCGCGTTATCTCCCGGCAGATTTCCTCGGCATGGCCGGGCGGATCATTGAAGGTAGAATCAACGAACTCGAAGGTAACTCCGCCCAGGCGTCCCGCCGCCTGCTCGATCTCATCTGCTATCTGAGACGGTCTCCTGAGACGGTAGGAGGTGCCTTCTATGCAATTGTAGGTGCAATAGATGCACCGGTGGGCACACCCGCGCTTGGTCTGCACCGGGTACGAGCCCCGCGCTCGGTAGAGGGTAAAATCTATTTTCCTGTCGATTTCTGAAAACGGCAGCTTCCCGAGGTCATACGTACCGGCTGCGGGAACGAGCCCCCTCCCTCCGGCCGACAGGACTCCCGGGATGTCGGAAGTGTCGCCGCCCCGGTCCAGGCACCTGATTAGCTCCGGGAAAACATGCTCCCCCTCCCCGATGACGCCGTAATCGGCGCCGAAGAGGGCCACAAGGAATTCGGGAAATATGCTGAACGCGCTCCCCCCGAGTATCAGGGGCGCCCGGGAATGCTTCCTGATGGTTTTTATGAACGTGTCCCGGATCGGCTCAAGGTAGCGGGTCGGATCGAGGATGTCCATGTC
>JAKJGD010000576.1 GCA_022704585.1 Spirochaetota bacterium
CAGCCGGTGAAAAATTTATTGAACGGATCGGTGGAGATTACATCGCAGAACCACGGGTTCGCCGTGGACTTCGACTCGCTGAAGCACGACCCGGACATCGAGATCACCCACGTCAATCTCAACGACAAAACGGTCGAGGGGCTCCGCCACCGGAAGCTCCCGCTTTTCAGCGTGCAGTACCACCCCGAGTCGAACCCGGGGCCGCAGGACTCGCGCTACCTCTTCGGCCAGTTCCGGAAGATGTTCCCCGGAAGCGGTTGCTGAGCGTCCGCTTCCGGGACGCCCACGTCACCCGGCTGCCAGCTCCCGGAGCACCTGTATCAGCATATCGATCTTGCCGACCGCGTGCGTCCTCTGCGCGGGGGTGACGAGCTCACGGTCGAACCGCAGCAGCGCGTCAATGACGGCCCGGTCCCGCCGCTCCGACGCCGCGCGGTAATACCCGGGGTAGGTCTTCTCCGGCTCGAGCGCGAGCCGCCGCATGTACGACTTCACCGCTTCCCGCCCCGGCTTATTCCTGAGGAGCGAGATGAACTCGGCCCTGCGCTCGCGGTAGAGGCGCATGACAAGGGGATCGATGTTCTCCATGGACCGCACGCCGCGCGCTATCTCTTCCTTCTGCTTCGCGGTGAGGTCCCCGTACACGAAGGACATGATGCGCTTCGTACTCTTCTCGGCCTCGATGAAGCGCTCCTCGCCTTCCGCGCCCATCTTTTTCTCGAACTCGGCGATCCGCTCGCCCAGGCGCCCGTCAAGCCGCTCGATCTGCGCATCGTCCAGGGTAACGAGAAACGACGCGATATCGTCCGACACGGCGTTGAACAGGTCCGTCTCATGCACCTTGACGCGGGCCAGCGCCCAGGATATGTCGTCTTTCCTGAGGCCGCGGGCCATCCGCTCCCGCAACCCCTGGAAGGTACTCGCGTACTTCAAAAGCTCCGAGCGGCGGTGCCACTGGAGATGGGTCCCGATTTTTTCCCTGATGAAGCGGTCCTGGTCCCGGCTCGGCTCGATGTACCAGGTTATGCTCCTGTAGATGAAGGTATCCATCGAGTTATACAGGAAGCGATACACCGAGCTTTCACAGCCCGTGGTGAACAGAAGCGCCGCGATCAGAACCGGCATATATTTCTTCATGGCGCTGTTTCTCCTCTCAAAATATGGCATACCATCAAATCCATGCCAGGAATGGTACTAATAGGACAGCGCAATCGATCGTTTTGTTTCAACTCTTTTCATTATTATAATAACCGTCGGGTTCATAACGGGAACGATTTTACTCTGACACCGGCGATTTTACTCTGACACCCCGAAATTTTTTTTATTTTTAAGCTCCGCCGTTCGTAATGCTTCTGACGGCGCAGCAGCGCCGGCGATCAGGCCTTGTCCTGATACCATGCCATATTTAAAGGAGGAACTATGAACAGGCTGTATTACCTGAAGGGCTTTCTCTATGCCGCCCTTGCCGGTATCCTGCTTGCCGGGTGCGAGTACAGGGACCCGGGAACGGAACGGGACGGCGCCGATGCCCTCGCCCTGCTCGCGGCCGCGGTGCCGCGGATCCCGAACACGGAGCGGAAGCTTCCGCTGCCCCAGACGAAGAAACAATGGACCGTCATGGTCTACATGGACGGCGACAACAATCTCTCGCCCTATTCCGCTGCGGACGTGGCCGAGATGATGAAATCCGGGTCCGACGCGAATTTCAACATACTGGTGCTGTGGGACACGGACCCTGACCAGGACCAGGCCGGGGCGAAAAACAGGCACGGGTACTATTATATCGAGAAAACCGGCGCCGTTTTACTCAAGGACACGGGAGAGGTCAACATGGGGGACCCGGCCACGGCAAAGGATTTCGTGGCGTACGCCGCCAAAAATTTTCCTGCGAAGAAATACATGTGGGTGTACTGGAACCACGGCGGCGCCGTTGACCGCGCTGTCCGGGAAAAGGGCGTGTGCTGGGACGATACCAGCGGCGGGG
>JAKJGD010000577.1 GCA_022704585.1 Spirochaetota bacterium
CAATCGCCCGGCCGATGATCGCCACTGCCTCTTCGAGCCACGTCCTTCTCTGCCTCTCGTCGCTGTCGGCCACGATCCTGAACACCTTCCGGTAATAGTTGTCGATCCCGCAGAAGCCGAACACGCATTGTTTCCATATGTTCTCCAGAGGATCATGGAAGTAATTCTCCTCCCTCTCCTCTCCGGTGTTCGAGGTGTTGAAAACAACACCGCATTTGCCCTTTAATTTGCCGATTGGCAGCCCGCCGCCCGCGTCGCCGGGAGGAAAATCGTAACAGTGCGGCGGGCGGATAACCCGGTCGATGTAGCCCTTCATGATCGCGGGAGGCTGCCCCCACCAGTTGGGATGGATGAAAACAAGAAGGTCCGAGTCGATCAGCTCGGCTGAATAGCGGTTCACGAGCGCGTCCTCAGACCGGTCGGACCCCAGCTCGTCCGCTGTGAGTACCGGGTCGAAGCGCTCGGCGTACAGGTCATGCGCGAACACCGCTGCGCCGCTGCGTTGGAGCGCTGCGCACACGGCCCGGAAAATCGCGTGGTTGAAGCTCCCGGGATATGGATGCGCAAGGATGACCGATGCTTTCATGGCGCCGCCTTATTCGCCGGTCTCCCCGGACGGCACGGCCGCCAATCTCGACCGGGCGGCGCGCAGCAGCTTCCCGGTGACGATGAACAGGGCCGCCGTGAGCGAAAGCAGCATCAGGACATAGAGCGGATACGAGGGGAAGATTCCCTCCCACCCCTCGTGCACGCGGAACGCCAGGTTGACATTTTCACGCGCCGGCGTGGCCAACCGCGTGATTGCGGCCAGGGCAAGCATCATGCTAAGGGCCAGGGCCCACGCGTGCCGCGGGACGCCCATCATGCGGACGCCCAGG
This sequence comes from Spirochaetota bacterium, assembly GCA_022704585.1. The sequence goes on from JAKJGD010000577.1 coordinate 879, forward strand.
AGCCCCACGAGGAGAGCGCACACGTGTGTCAGGATCGAGGTCGGATAGAGATCGCCTCCCCCGGCAAGGTAGAGGACCCACATGAAGTCGCCCAGGACCAGCCACATGACGCCGGCCGCGTTGAGCGCGGGCCGCTCCAGCAGCAGGCCGAAGCCGATCAGGATCGATGCGACATGGCAGCCCCAGAACATGCCCCACCATTCACCGAGATACAGAAGGGCTGCCGCGTGCACCGCGTAGAAGGCCCATGCCGCCGAACCGAGCACGATCCGCCGTTTACCCCCGCTAGTCACCGCTTCCCTCCACCCCGGGCTTCATCCCCGGAAACAGCCGGCGCCGGAAGATCCATAACACCGCTGCGACGCCGCAAATATACATGAGCTCCGTGATCTCCTCCCAGCAGACAAACCAGACGAGGTCGTCCCGGTAGAGGGCGAAGAGGACCAGCCGGAACAGGCTCAGCCCCAGGAACCCGAAGCCGGCCGCAACGATGACCTTGCCCGCGGGCACCGCCTTTTCCTTTAACGCGGCGACAAGGACGAATGCCGCCGCGAACAGGAGGAGAGCCGCGGCCGGCGCGACGCGCACCTCGTAAATCTGGTAGATCGCCTCGTGCGCGTAATTATAGAACGTCCCGAAGATGGCGGTGTTGTACGATACGGGGACGATCCGCGCCAGCAGGGGCATCAGCGCGATCAGGGCCAGGAAAAGCACCATGAGCTGAAACACCTGGCGCAGCCTGCAGGGTATGCCGGAGGTCTTGTGACACCCGGCGCACAGCGGCAGGACCGAGCACTTTTTAGCCGGGTCGCTGAAATGAATGATCCGCGTGTCGAACCCTTCCATGACGGCATAGGCGAGGAACCCGAAGCTCAGGACCATGCCGTATACATGGAGGTACTCGAACAGGTACGAGTCTTCCCCGAAGAAGAGGTAGTTGACCGCGCAGAACAGCTCGCCGGCAAAAAAAGAAAAGAGCGCCCCTTTCAGCGCCCGAAGGTCGGCCGCCGCGGCATGCCGCAGGATCAACGCGAGGACCAGGCTCGCAATCATGTAGAACGGCTTGACACCGAAGGCGCACACGCAGACCGCGACCTGTTCCAG
>JAKJGD010000578.1 GCA_022704585.1 Spirochaetota bacterium
GCGAGGGGTCAGAGCCCTGGAGCGGGGGTCAGAGCATCGGGCGGGGGTCAGATCCGCGGGAGCGAGGGTCAGAGCCTCAGGAGCGGGGGGGTCAGAGCCTCGGGAGCGCGGGGTCAGATCCGCGCCACCAGGCCGCCCATGACCGCGCCGTACAGCACGCTCATATACGGGTTGGAGGTTATGGGGCAGGTCCCGGTCGCGCATCCCACGAAGTAATAATAGAGATAGCCGGCAGCAGCGCCAATGCCGATCCCGATGAGCAGTTTCCAGGGAATCGATTTCAATCTACCTGACTGTTCCTGTTCCGTTGTGTTCATGCGCTACTCCCGTATCGCGCCCATGGGGCAGAAGCCGATGCACGCGCCGCATTCAACGCACTTGCTTTTATTGATAGCAGGCAGGCCGTGGCCCGCCTGCTCGATGGCGCCTTCCGGGCAGAACCGCACCGCAGGGCAGGCGTGATTTTGAGGGCAGCTGTGCTTGTCAACATGCATGGTTCATTTCTCCTTTATATAAACGGGCACGGCAGATCTTTCGGGGCCGAGGGAAATCATCCCGGAGAGGCTATCGGTCATTTTCTTCAATTGTCCGGTAAAAAAACGGCTTAAAGCGAATAGTAACATCATGTCCCGCTCCTGAAAAAAATTTTCTCTGTGCTCCCCGGGTTGGATGCTTGTAAGTCTATTACCCGGCAAATCATCAACCCGGAGGACACAGAGATTACGGAGGTTTTAAGCAGTATCCAGTACTTTTCTTCTGTTCCTATGGTAATTAAGAATATAATGAAATACTTAATAATCGTCAAGTAAAAAATTGTCGTAATTTGACAGGCCCGCAAACGTGTGCGGGCCTGTCGCGTTTGCGGGCTATCGGGGGGATTATTTCTCCAGCTCTTTCCTCACCATTTCGTCAACGCGCCCGGCGGGCAGGAGCTTGATGATCCTGTATTTGAGCGTGGACGGCGCGATGAGGTAGCGCAGCCGCGGCTTCACTTTCGTCAGGGCCTCCTGTACCAGGCGCGCTATCAATACCGGCTGCAGTCCCGTGCTCTTTCCTTTTTTTATCGCGTGCTCCCCGAGCCGGCGTGCTATCCCGGCGAAGGGCTCGGTTCCGCCGCCCTGAAGCATCTTTTCTCCCTTGTCCCAGATGGGCGTGGCCACGCGGCCCGGCTGTATAATGACGACCTTCACGCCGCACAGGAGCATCTCCCTCCTCAGGGAGTCGGCGTACCCTTCCAGCGCAAACTTGCTCGAGCAGTAAGGCCCGAAAAAGGGCGTGGCAAAGAAGCCCGAGTCGCTCGAGATCATGACAATGCGGCCGGCGGATTCCATGAGCAGCGGAAGGAAGGCCCGCGTCACCCGGTGCACGCCGAACAGGTTCACGTCGAACTGGCGGAGGAGGTCTTCGTCCGTGACGTCGATCAGCGGACCGGCAACGGCGATGCCCGCGTTGTTCACCAGGCCGTAGAGCCCCGTCTTCCTCCGCGCCACGAGGGCCGCGGCCGCCTTCACGTCCTTTGCGCTCGTCACGTCAAGGGCCACCGGCTCGATACCGGGTATCCGGGCGAGGTCTGCCAGGTCGCCTTTCTTCCTTGCGCACGCGTACACGCCGAAGCCCGAGGACGCGAGCAGCTCCGCACAGGCCCTGCCTATCCCGGTGCTCGCGCCAGTAATTAACACCCATTTTTTGTCGGTCATCATCAAGCTCCTTAACTATTCACTATTAACTGTATTTCAGTAGCAGAGCAGCGCTTTTCTTCTCTTCTTCCTGAACGCCTTTATTCCCGGCGCGATCGCCTTCTTGTATTCCTTCCACTGCCGGCCCTCGCGTATAAAGACCCGGAAGCGGTCCGTGCCGGCAAGGGCGTCGATGTCGTAATAGGGCCCGAACCGGACCCAGCTCGCCCGGTAGGGATAGGCTTTCATGATCGCGCTGATGATCCGGTACGCCGCTTCGGTGGGACTGAAGGTGCCGCCGGTG
>JAKJGD010000579.1 GCA_022704585.1 Spirochaetota bacterium
CGATGAAAATTCATTCATGGAAAAAATCCGGCGTAACCCGACAGGTACGCAAACGCCTGCGCTCCTGCGGGGGTTCTCCTCTTATGGCATCATTTCAACACCACGACCTCGCCCCGCTTCCTGAGCTCCGGCACGACCGATTCGTTCCCGACGACGACCGTAATCAGCCCGGGCGAGAACAGGTCGCGGCTTTCACGCATGATCTCTCCGGCGTCCACGGCGTTAATGCGGTCGAGGTACGAGATATAATAATCGGCCGGGAGTTCGTTGTACGCGATCTCCATGTAATTCGACAGGATATTCAGCGGCGTGTCGAACTGGAACACGAAGCTGTTATTGATGGCCCTCTGCGCCCACACGATCTCAGCGGCGGGAACGGGCTCGGCGGTCATCCGGCCGATATTGCCGGTCAGGAGAGAAAGCACCTCGCCCGCGCTTTTATTCTCTGTCTGGGCGAACGCGAGGAACACCCCGGAGCGGTAGCGGAACCGCATGATCGACTGGACCGCGTACGCCAGCCCGCGCTTCACCCGTATCTCCTGCATCAGGCGCGAGCTGAACGAGCCGCCGCCCAGTATATAGTTCATGACCTCGAGCGAATAGGCCCCGGCATACTTGATATCTGGCGCGATCGTGCCCACGACCACCGTGGACTGCGGTATGTCCTTGGGGTAAAAGAAGATTTTATTCCGGGATAAGGCCACCGCGTCCAGGGCCTTCTTCCGGTCGGCCGGGTACATCGCGGCGGCGCCCGCCGGCAGCGGGGCAAAGCGCTCGCGGCAAAGCCGCTCGGCCTCCGGGAACCCGAGCGGCGCGTACATGCCGATCATGATGTTGCGGCCCGCGAAATGCTTCCGCCACGTCTCCCGCACCCGCTCAAGGGAATATGAGCGCACGCCCGCCTCGGTCGGGGTCGAGCCGTAGCCCTCGCCGCCGAAAATGATGGCGCGGGCCTGCTCAAAGGCGATCTCCGCCGGGTCGTCGTATTTTCTCCGGATTGAGTCCGCGACCAGCGCCTTCGCGTTGTCCAGGTACTGTTCCTCCATGTTCGGGTTCGCGGCAAGGTCCGCAACGATGTCGAGCGCCTCGTCCCGGAAGCGGTCCAGCACCTTTATGGAGATAAGGACGTGCTCCCAGCCCGCCTCAATGGAGAAGCGGCCGCCCATGGCGTCGACCTTTTCGTGGAGCACGGTCCCGGGGAAGCGCTTCGAGCCGCCCAGGGACACGGCCTGCGCCATGAGCTCGGCCATGCCCGCGCTCTCCCTGTCTTCGTACATCCTCCCGTAGCCGGCGGATAACACGACCGTTACCTGGGGAAGCTCGTCCTGCACGTAGAAGAGCTTGATCCCGTTGGTCAGCGCCGCGGTCCGCACCGGCGGGAGCTTCAGGTCCGCGCCGGCGGAACCCTGCAGCGCGGAAGCGGCGATTAACATGAGAACCAGCAGCGCGTATCGTTTCATCGAGCGCCTCCCGCCGCGCGGCTGTCGCGCAAAACGCCCACGGTCCTGTTGCCCGGGATAAAATAGCGCGCACCCGCCTTTTTAATGTCCTGCACGGTTATCCTCCTCGTCATTTCCGGGTACTGCGCTGCGTAGGTCCAGTCGCCGTAGAGCGTCTGGTAATAGCTCAGCGTTCGCGCCAGCCCCTTGTTCGTCTCCAGGTCGAAGACTGTTTCCGACTCGATCGAATTGATCACCTTTACGAGCTCGGCCTCGCTCACGTCCGCGAAGAGCCGGTCCATCTCGGCGTATATGGCGCGCTCCAGCTCTTCCGCGGTATGGGGCGGCCGGGGCGTCGCAAAGAGCGCGAAGACGTTGTCGTAGCGCGCCCCGGGCGCGCCGTTCCATGCGCTGATCGACGACGCGATCTTCTTCTCGACGACAAGGGCGCGGTTCAGCCGCGCGGACATGCCGCCGGTGAGAAGCTCGCTGATGACCTCGCACACGAGGTCGTCGTACGCGGGGAACGCCGGCTTGTG
>JAKJGD010000580.1 GCA_022704585.1 Spirochaetota bacterium
GTTTGAGTTTGGTGGAATGGATCAGCAATTCGGGGCGTAGGAACAGGTCGAGGTCATTCGTGGATCGGGCCTCTGGCCTGACATCGAGCAAGGTGCGCTGGTGTGTCTCCAGCACGTGTTGCGTCCGCAGGTAAATGCCGAAGCCGCCCCCGATGATCAGTTTGATGTCAGCGTCCCTCAGTTCGTAGAGCAGGTCCAGCAATGCCGTTCGCAAGGTGGGCATTTCATTCATGGGCGCTTGACCCCCGCATCCCGCAGAATCCGATCGCGAACCTGGATCGCCGTTTCCTGATCGCGTTTGTCGCCGGCCATCAATTCAAGGTAGACTTGGACGGGTGAAGCCCAGCAGAAACCCCGATCCTCGCGGGGGTCGAAATAGGGCCGGTCGTCTTCGGTCTCGATCAGTTCCAGATTCGGGAAACGATCATCGGGGCGGTCACGCAGTTGTTTCAGGAGGGCGTCGGCCCGGGGGCAGTAAACGGATAGCATCTCGCCCCGCTGCATCACCGCATACAGTCCCACGGAGCTCGTGCCGGTGGCGACCATGGGCAGCTTCAGTTGTCGCGACTGGCACGTTAAAAACTCCAGGAGGTCTGGGCCGCCTGATTCCACTTTGACCCGAAGGCGCTGGCGTGTTTTGGGTGGAGCGTAGTTCTGGGAGAGCTTCTCCAACAATTTGTCCGCCTGAAGCAGGCGAATCCGGCCTCCACTGCGGCCGATGATCAAGTCTTCCTCCATGCTGGCAATAACCTTCGACACCGTCGCAAACGTCAGGGGGGACTTCTGACAACGGGAGACCAGGAGGCTGCGTTGCCGGATCTCACCCACGACATCCTTGACCGCATTGAACTGCGGGCGAACGAGAAACAGCCGCCCGACCATCGAGCTGTTTTTCTGGTAGATATTCTTGATAGGCGCCGATGTGGAGAATTGATTCGGATTGCCGGTTCGGAGAACCGAGAACTCGCCTGGTACGGTCACCACGCCGTTGCCGCAGAGATCGACGCCGCTGACGCCCTCCTGTTCCAACTCTTTCAACTGCACCTCGCCCAAGTAGGGCAGCATAACCATCGGCAGACCGATGCTTGTCCGTGGGTACGTCTTCATTTGAGTGACGGCGCTCCGGAACGCCTTGGGTGTGGAAAGGGATTTCAGTTCCACGGCAAACCGGGCTTTCTGCTTTTTCCAGGCGACCTCGACCAAGCAGTCGTAGCCCCGGTCCCGCACTCCTTGTGCGGCGCGCAATAATCGAATGGTGAGCGGCGGGAAATTGACGCGCCCTTCGAGCAGCATCTCCAGCATCTCCGCCTCACTGGTGAATTTCCTGATTTCCCTCATTTTCTTGTCTAGGAAAATGACAGTATTCAGGAAATTCGCAAGAGGTCTTTTTCCGGTGGCCTCGAGCCTGGTACCGGGGTCGGACCTCGTTATCTAAATAATTTCCAATGGATTAGGCCATGAGACGACGGGTATGGAACCATCAGCGTTGCTGTTTTCGGCCCCAGAATAAGCTTCGGCCTGTCGGGTACACGACCGCTGTTGCGCTTCAGGCCCTTTCTTGCCGTCGAAAAACACGACGGTAACGTTCTATCCGCCTCATTTTTCGCCGTATCGCTCGAGAGGCTTGATACTTAGCGAGGTCCGACCCCGGCTCCAAAGACGAAGAACCTTCCGTTCGAATCGAACTCCATTCTCAGGGTTTTACCGCCGGGCAGAATTAGAGTCTTTGGCCTGCCCGAGTAGTTCTTGCCCGCCTTGAGTTCGAGCGTTTCAAGATTGCCTCCGGAGGCTTTCGCATCGATGGCAATGTCGTCCCAGGCCTTCAGCGAAAAGCTCCAGTCTTTCCAATCCTTTGGCGCGGCGGGCGCAATTTTTATGGTGTCGCCCTCGCACTGTAGCAGCGTTTCGTTGACGGCCTGAATGTACGTTCCCTGCGGCGACGAGCACCAGGGAACCGACATCAGGTCGGGTTCGT
>JAKJGD010000581.1 GCA_022704585.1 Spirochaetota bacterium
CCGCGCGGAACAGCGGAAAACAGGGCTTCTCCTATTACCTGGCAGATCTGAAAAACAGGAACGTCCGGATATCGAAGCCGGTCGTCAGCCTGGGGCTCCACTCCTGCCCCTCGGTCGATGTGACCTTCGAGGGAATCCCCGCTCGGCTCATCGGCATGCAGGGCGAGGGAGACCGCTATTTTAACGCGATGCGGGACCGCATGTCGATCTGTGCCGCCGCGATGTCGGTCGGCCTCATGAAGGGCTCGTTCAAGGAGGCGCTGGAGTACGCGGCTGACCGGTACCAGGGCGGCCGGCAGATAATCGACTGGGGACAGGTGCGGATGATGCTCGCCAACATGGCGGTGCTGGCCAGGACCGGGGAAAGCTGCCTGGCGAATGCGTGCCGCGAGCTGGACGACACCGCGCCCGGATGGGAGCAAACGGCCACGGCCGCTGCGATACACCTCGGTGAGCTTGCGAACCGGGCCACGACCGACGGCGTACAGCTGCTCGGCGGGAACGGCTACATGAAGGACTATGGCCAGGAGCAGCGCATGCGTGACGCGCGCCAGGTCCAGTCCCTCCTGGGAAACGCGCTGTTCCGCAAGATGGACTTCATCGGGCAGATCATCGGGGAAAACAGGTAGGGCTTGAGTTGTTGCAAAACAGCTCAAATGCCTGCAGAGATGACGGCACATTTGCGGAGCGAATGTGTGAAATTGCGGGTTTCCCGCGATTTCGACCGGTTGCAAAACTCCACGGATGGAGTTTCGCAACCGGTCTATCGAGCATTACTATTTCAAGCGAGGAGCGTTCATGAGATTAGACAGGAGATTCCCGAAGAAACGCGTTATCATCACCGGCGCCGGCAGCGGTCTGGGACGGGCGACGGCCCTGGAGTTCGCGAAAAAGAAATGGAACATCGGCATCGCGGAGATCAACAGGAAGCGGGCCGAGGAGACCGCGGACCTGGTCAGGCGGGAGGGCGGGACGCCCCTTGTTCTATCGTGTGACGTGACGAAACCGAAAGATTTTAAAAAGGTCCTGGCCAGGGTTGTGAAGGAATGGGGCGGCCTCGACATCCTTGTCAACAACGCCGGAGTGGCCGCGGCCGGGTATTTCGAGAAAATACCCCTGGACCGCTGGGAGTGGATAATCGACCTCAACCTGAGAAGCATCATCTTCGGGTGCCATGTGGTTATCCCCCAGTTCAAGAAGCAGGGATTCGGACACATTGTCAACGTGGCGTCAAACGCGGGTATAGCATGCCTCCCCGAGATGGGCAGCTACAACGTGACCAAGGCGGGGGCTATCTCCGCCTCGGAGACGCTGCGCTGCGAACTGGCGCCCCACAATATCGGGGTGACGGTGGTGTGTCCCACCTTCTTCAAGACGAACCTGATGGACCAGTTTACCTCGCCGGACGAGCGCCAGAAAAAAATGGCCGAGAAATTCTTTGAAAAAGCACGGACATCTTCGGAAAAGGTGGCGCGGCATATCATCAGCTCCATCGAAAAAAACCGGTTCTATGTGATTACCCAGAGTGACGGGAGATTCATATGGTGGTCCAAACGTCATTTCCCGGAGCTATATTTCAAAATCTCATCATACGTGTACCGGAAAGGGTACATGGACAAATACCTGGGAGTAGACACCAATTAAAAACATAACGATCTTCTGGAGGGGGAGAATGAACGTGAGAAACGAAGAACTGTCTCCATTAGGCAAATACACTGAAGGCATGCCCTGGAACGCGGTGGAAAAAATCATCATGGAGCGGCGGAGCGTTCGCTCGTTCCGCAAGGACCCGCTGCCGGACAGCATGATAGAGCGCATTCTCGAGGCGGGCCGTTTCGCTCCGTCCGCCGGAAACTGCCAGCCCTGGCGCTTCATTGTCGTAAAGAGCCCCGAGGTACTGGCCGCCATGGAGCGTGACGCGGCCAGATTCGTGAAGCTGCTGATGTTCTTCCTGGATTACACAAGGGGC
>JAKJGD010000041.1 GCA_022704585.1 Spirochaetota bacterium
GTGATCCTTTTTTTCATGCTCCAGCTCGAGCCGTAATTCGATGATTTCATGAAGAAGAGCTCATCGGAGAAATCCTCCTCCTTGCCCTGCCATACCATGAAGAACTGCTTCCCCGACACGACGATGGAGGGGAAGAACGCGCCCCGCATGTTGCCGGTCAGGCGCATGAGCGAGCCGGTCGTCTTGAACTCGACCCCGTCCTCGCTCAGGGCGTGAAAGAGGCTGATGTTCTCGCCAACGCTGCCGTGATAAAAGAGGTGAAGCACGTTACGATCGTCGTAGTAGGCGCGCGGCAGCATCTCCATCTCTTTTTTCAGGGATATCTGCGCCGGTGCGCTCCATGACGCCCCGTAGTCCCGGGACACGGATGAATAGACGCGGTTGGTCGACTCCGATTCGACATACGCCTGCCAGGCAACGGTAATGAGCCCTGAGGGCGACACCGCCGCATGGGGGCTCAGCGGGATATTCGAAGCCGCGTCCGCGACCCTGACTGTCGGCATGAAGGTGGCCCCGCCGTCAAAGGAGATGGACGCGAACACACCCTGCTTTCCGCCGCCCCGCCCCTCGTAGGTGACGACGATAACGTCGCCGCGGGAGGCGGCGTTAAGGCCCCTGGCCACGACGTTGAAGGATGAAACCTGGAAACTCCTCTCCCAGCCGACCGGGTTGGTAACCGCCCTGGTGTTCTGAAATACCATGGCGACAATGATTGAAAAGACCACCAGGACAAAAATCGACCAGAGGATCTGCCGGACAAAGGCAAACCTGAAATACAGGTTCAGTATGGATGACAGGAAGCGGCTCATGACAGGTTTTTCATTCCGGATCGGCTATATAATATTATTCTTATTCTTGATTCAGATGTAAAGTAATAAACAATGGCAACCCCGGTCAAGAGTGTTATAGTATATATTCGCCATTTTGCCGCAAAATATTATGCAATTAAATGAAATTGTATAAAAATTGCATGTGGCCGGTCCGGAGGATGCCCCGGGACGTTGAGCGGCAGAACCGGTACGGTGCAAAGGCAAAATGTAATTGCATTCCGGTTCCGTTGTTTATAAAAGTGTTTTTTATCGCGCATGGCGATTCAGCTCTTCCTCCCCCCGCCCCCCGGAGTGGGCGGGGGGTAAAATTCACGTGATCAGTAACGTCATGGAAATCAAGGACCTAATACAATCGGACGGCGACAGGCTGTTCATCGTTGACCCCGAGTGTTATATCATCTTCACCGGCGAAACGACCGATGACATCAAGCCGTTCATCCGCATCGGAAACTGGAACGATATGCCGGTCGAGCTTGTGCCGCTTATCGAGAACATCATCATCACCGACGGTCTCATCGGCGACCCGGCCCACGAGCAGTTCAACATCGAGGTGCGGCGCCTCCCGGAAAACCGCTACATCGGGAGCCGGGGCATCGTGCAGAGGTTCCTCAATTACCAGCGGATCTTCGGCCTGGACCTGACCAACGCCTCGATAGTGGATATCGAGAAGGACCTTCCCGAGCTCTCACGGGAAAAGAACATATCGCACAAGGACCAGTTCATCGGCGTATTTTACCGGAACGGAAACTTCAAGACCCTCCTCAATAAAAATACGATATTCGACCTGAACCAGATCACGGGCAGGCCCGCGACCTGGCAGCGGCTCCACGATCTGCTGTCGGAAACCCACCGGGGCTCGCATCGCTACGACGGCTCGGGCATGGTGATCGTCGGGCACAATCCGATGTTCTACGACAGGAGCCATTTCTGCTCGTACCTGTTCCCGGCCAGTTACCTGCGGGACTTCTCGCTGCTGGGCATAGATCCCGGCAGGATCGAGGCGGTGCTCCATCCCTCGCTCAACCTCATCGCGCTGTCGAAATTCTTCAAGTGGCTGAACAACGCCGGCCGCAAGATCAAGATATTCGCCAACAGCACCGACATCGAGCTTCTCAAGAGGCTATACTCCGGCGCCTCCATCCGCAAGGACAACTTCAGCGGCATGAACTACCGGGCCGATTCCGGCCTGACGATCAGGAACTATCCGGACACCTACAACCTGAAAATTATTTTCAACAACGTCTCGCCCGCGGGCGAAAGCATGACCGTCGCTTTCCTGAAGTCGGCCGGCGGGGCGCGGGAAATCATCCGGGAGGGGCCCGATCTCATCGTGGCGTCCTACACCGCGTTCGAGGACATCGCGATGCTCCTCAAGTCGAGCACGGCCCCCTGCGCCGTCATCGACGATGGCAATAAAAACGTGCGCAAGCTCGCGGGCAGCGAGAAGATCGTCCTGTCGCCGGGCACGCACTACGCCCTCTACCGCTTCGGCCGTGCCGAGCACATCGACTCGATCGTCGGCCTGGGCGAAGAGCTGGCGGCGCGCATCACGGCTGACCCGGAAACGCTGCTGGCCGAGCTTACCGCGCCGGCCGACGGCGGCGCCGCTGACGAGGCCCGCGCGAAGCTCGCCTTCAACGTCCTGTCCATGGCGCGGGTCATCATGCACGGGACCAGGGACCGCAGGCTCCTGGCGCGCCTCAGGGACTTCTCCGCAACCCTTGCCTCCCGCCATGTCGTGGCGCTCGTGCTGCATAACGGCGGCCTGTTCCAGTTCATCATCGACTACGGCGGGAAGACCGGACCGGTCCTCTTCGATACGGTGTCCGGCGAGCCGGACGGCCGTATCGACCCCGCCCTGCTCGAGTGCAGGGACCGGATCCTGCGCGACCGGGAGCGGCTTGCCCTCCTGGTCGAGATTTACACCCGGTCGGAGCAGTACCGGGCTAAAAACACGCCCGGCATGAAAGAGCTCAGGAGCGCCATCGACACCCGGAAAGAACAGTACCGGGACGAGTCCCTGAGCCTGGAGCACTCGTGGACGCGCTCCATCGCGGGCGAGCCCCGGGAGGATGAGGCGCCGTCGCAGGCGGCCGGGCCGGAGGGGCCTCTCGCCCGGTTCATGGCAAAGGTCCGCTCGCTGCCGGTCACGGTGAAAATCGCAGTCCCCGTTGCCGCACTGCTTATCATCGCCGCCGCGATCATCCTCTCCCATAACGCACCCGCCATCGTCCGCGCCTTCAGGGACGACCGCGCCGGCGCTGTCGAGAGCCGCGACATAGACGCGCGCTACCGCAAACTGGCGAAAGAGATGAACATCAGGATCCGGGACAACGACATCCTCCATTACGCCAACGCCGTGGCCCTTAAAAACGGCTACCACAGGATCGCCTCGACCAGGCTGAAAGACCGCAATCCCGACTGGATCTACCCGGAAAACGTCTTCATGATGCTCGACGGCCAGCGGGTGGTCGTAAGCCACGGAGACACACTCTGGAACCTTTCCCGGAACAAGCTCATCGAGTCGGCGATCAGGTTCAACGAAATCCTGAAGCTGCTGCCGGCCGCGGACGCGAAGACAAGGCCGCGCCTGCTGAAAGAGGCCCGCGATATCGCCTACACGTCGAAGCAGCGTGAGGCGCTTGACGCGATCGCACCCCCGGCGCCGGCCGCAGGGGCGCAGGAGAAAGCCCGATGATCGTAGATCCGAACAAGCACTATTACGTGGAGCCCGTGGAGATCGAGGTCTACCTGAAAAAGGCCGGCAAGGTGCGCACCGTGATCAAGGATCTTTATGTCGAGCTCGTTCCCGTGGAGCCGTCGGGCGAGAAGAGCAAGGAGATATTCGACACCTTCATAGAGAAGGACGAGCCGATAGACCTGATGGAAGTTCAGAACTTCTACCCCGAGTTCATCAAGATCATCTACGACTCCTACTACCAGAACATGGACCTGTTCGAGAAGCTTTCCATGCATTTCAAATCGGGCCTTGCGGGGAGCGCCGACTCGTGGCGGATGTGCCTCTATTTCACGGAGCTGCTGCTGAAATACGAGCCCACGGTCGCGTCCAAGGCGATCGGCGACTTTCAGACACATAACCTGAACTACCTCATCGTCAAGCTGAACGCGATCGGGGAACCATATCTGCTGGAAGACTCGACGGTCGCGTACCTGATCAAGCGTAAAAACATGGCCACGAAACACCTTCCGCGGGACAAGGAGTTCGACAAGCTCGTTGAGCTGTGGGAATATAATATAAAAGAGAAGTTTTATTAGCAGTTTGCTGAAAAACAGCAAACTGCAAAGCGATACATGGATGTATCGCCGTTTTTCGAGGTATAAGCCAAGAAAAACGTGAGGTTTTACGGCAAACGAACATGATGAGCATATCGATAATAACAATGAACGTTTGCCTCATATTCACTTCGTAAAACCGACCCTGAAAAACTCCATGGATGGAGTTTTTCAGGAAACTGTTAGATCACACAGGGGGAATCCGGAAATGAAGGAAGTTGTCATAGTAAGCGGCTGCCGCACGGCGCTGGGGAGCTTCAACGGGTCGCTCGCGACTACCGGCGGCACCAGGCTCGGCGCCATCGTTATCGAGGAGGCGGTCCGTCGCGCCGGGATCGACAGGGAGAAAGTGGACGAAGTCATCATGGGGATGGTCCTCCCCTGCGGGTACGGCCAGAACCCGGCGAAGCAGGCGGCGGTAATGGCAGGCATGCCCTGGCACGTCGGCGGCCTGACCGTGAACAAGGTCTGCGGATCGGGCCTCAAGGCGGTAATGCTCGCCGCGCAGGCGATCCAGTGCGGCGATGCCGACGTGGTTGTCGCGGGCGGCATGGAGAACATGACCATGGCCCCCTACTATCTCGAGAAGGCCCGCTTCGGCTTCCGGATGGGACCCGGGAAAATAGACGACCACATGGTCCACGACGGTCTCTGGGACATCGTGAACGATTTTCACATGGGCATATCGAACGAGCTCTGCTCCGAGAGATACAAGGTCACCAGGGAAGACCAGGACCGGCACGCGGCCGAGTCGTACCGCCGATCGCTCGCGGCGATCAAGGGCGGCGTGTTCAGGGACGAAATCGTCCCGGTACCGGTCAAGGCGCGCAAGGGCGCACCCGCGCAGTTCGACACCGACGAATGCCCCCGCGATACATCCTACGAAGAGCTCTCGAAGATGAAAGCGGCCTTCAAGGAGGGCGGTTTGACCACGGCCGGGAACGCGTCCGTCATCAGCGACGGAGCGGCCGCCGTCGTAGTCATGTCAAAAGAAAAGGCGGTCGAGCTCGGCTGCGCGGTGCGGGCGACCCTCGGCGCGCAGGCCTCCCACGGCATCGACATGAAGTACGTGCTCGTTGCCCCCATCTGGGCCGTTCCCAAGTGCCTCAAGAAAGAGGGGATTTCCATCAAAGACGTCGACCTCTTCGAGATCAACGAGGCCTTCAGCGGCTCGACCGTCGCGGTGATGAAGGAGCTGGGTCTGGATCCGGAAAAAGTAAACGTCAACGGCGGATGCGTGGCCATGGGCCATCCCATCGGCGCGAGCGGGTGCCGGGTGCTTGTGTCGATCATCCACGAGCTGGAGCGCCGCAGGAAGCACACGGGGCTGTGCACCCTGTGCCTGGGCGGCGGCGAGGCGGTCGCGATGGTGGTGAGGGTGTAGCTCAGGAATTCCGCTCGGTTTCGCGCGCGATGACCATCCGCTGGACCTCGCTGGTCCCCTCGTAGATGGTGGTCACGCGCGCGTCCCGGTACAGCCGCTCGACCTTGTTGTCCCTGATATAGCCGTATCCCCCGAAGATCTGGAGGGCCCGGTAGGCGCACCGGTTGAGCGCCTCGGTGGCATAGAGCTTCGCGATTGAGGCCTCCCTCGTAAAGGAGGCCTTCGCGTCCTTGAGGGAAGCGGCGCTCCACGTAAGGAGGGCCGCGGCATCGTAGTCCACGGCGATGTCCGCGATCATATGCTGGATGGCCTGGTGCCTGATTATGGCCTTCCCGAACTGCCGCCGCTCGCCGGCGTACAAGACGCCCTCGTGCAGGCACGCCGCGATCATGCCGGTCGCCTGTGAGGCAATGCCGATCCTTCCGCTGTCAAGCGCGTCAAGCGCGATCGTGAGCCCCATGCCCGGCCTGCCCAGCATGTTCGCCGCCGGCACCTCGCACTCGTCCAGGACGATCTCGACCGTGTCCGATGCGCGGAGCCCCATCTTGCGCTCCTCCTTCCCCACGGAAAGCCCCTTCGCGCCGGCAGGCACGAGGAAGGCGGACAGCCCGTTCTTCTCCTTCGAAGTCCGCGCGATGACGACGAAGACCCCGGCGTGCTTCCCGTTCGTTATGAACTGCTTGGTCCCGTTCAGCACGTAGGACTTTCCCTTCTTGACCGCCGCGGTTGTGAGCGACGAGGGGTCGGAGCCGGCCCCCGGCTCGGTGAGGGCGAAGGCGCCCACGTGTTCGCCGGCGGCCAGCGGCCGGAGGAAGCCCTTCTTCTGGTCCTCGTCCCCGTATTCCAGGATCGGCCCGGTGACAAGGTTCGTGACGCTCAGGGTCACGGCGACCGACGCGCAGGAATAGGCGATCTCCTGGAGCGCGAGGCTGTAGCTCACCGCGCCCGCGCCCGAGCCGCCGTACTGCTCCGGCACCATCATGCCGAACAGGCCGAGGCCGCCGAGCTTCTTGATTATGGCGCCGGGATACTCCCCGCGCTCGTTGTAGTACTGCGCGACCGGCTCAATCTCGCTTCTCGCGAACTCCCGGATCATGTCGCGGATCATTATCTGTTCTTCTGTGAGGTGAAGGTTCATGGCTGCTCCCTACGGCGTGTACAGGGTTACGATAAGTACTGTTTCGGTGCTCCCCTGGTTTTTCAGTTTGTGGCGTATCCCCGAATCGAAGTGGAGCGTCTCGTCCTTTTTCAGCAGGTGCTTTTTCTGGCCGACCGTGACCTCGACCGAGCCCTTGAGCACGTAGATGAACTCCTCGCCCTCGTGCTGGTAACTGACGCCGTGGTGCTCGGAGCGGGGCGGGATGAAGATCCTGAACGCGCGCAGATGGTCTTTCTTCGCCTGGGGCGTGAGGACCTCGTACTGGTACGCCTCCTCCCGCTTGCGGAAATCGCTTATCCGCCGCTTCTCCAGGTCCCGGTCGTGTCCGCCTCCCTTTTCCAGAAGCTCGGCCGGGTCCACGGTAAGGACGCGCGCTATCCTCAGCATGTCCCCCACCGGGGCGAAGCCCCTGCCCTCCTCGATCTCGGCAAGGTGCGCCTCCGGGAGCCCCGTTTTTTTCGAGAGCTCCTCGACGCTCATCTTCCGCTTCTTTCTCAGGGCGGCAATCTTCAGTCCCGTGGTGTTTGTATCGTTCGGCATATTATTTCTCCAGGCGCTTCCCGCGCGCGTAAATCACTTCCCCGGCCCGGCGGCCCCGCTACAGGGACCCGAGCGAAACCACTTCACCGTTATCAAGCCCGACGAACGCCGCGTTTCCGACAACCGTGACCGGCGTGTTTATTCCCGCTGCAAGGCCCTCTTTCCAGTTCAGGTCGCCTGACGCGGCATCGAGCGCGTAGACCGTGTTCCCGCTGGGGACAAGAACGCTGTTTCCGAAGACCTCCGGACCGGTCAGGATGGGCGCCCTGGCGCGGAACTCCCACTGCTTCGCCCCGCTGCGGACGCCGACGGCATAGAACATGCCGTCCTCGGAACCAAAGAAGACGGAGTCGCCGTGGAAGGCGGGGGCCGAGAGGAGCGGCTTGTTCGCCCTGAACACCCACTTGACCCATCCGCTCCGCGCGTCGATCGCGTAGAAGCTGCCGCTGTAGCAGCCGACGAACAGGTATCCCCTGTATATTTTCGGCGACGAGGTGAATATCCGGCCGTCGGTATCGCAGGACCATCGAACCGACCCGTCCCGCGCGTTCAGGGCATAGACGCGGGAGCGGTCCGTGCCCACGTACAGGAGGCCGTCATCGTAGGTGATGGAGCTGAAGATCCCCTCTTCAAGGTTCCGCTCCCACACGGCCCTGCCGTCCGGCGCGAAAGCCTGCACCATCCCGTAGCTGGTCGCAATGTAGATCCGGTCTTTTTCCACGATCGGCTCAGCCCCGAACAGGAGCGGGCCTTCGACCTTCTTCTTCCAGTTAAGCGCCCCGGTATTGATGTTAACGGAGCAGAGATAACCGTTCACGGTGACGACGTAGACCGCCGCGTTGTCAGTGGCCGGGGTCGAGCGTGCGGGGCTCCCCAGGGGCGTGCTCCAGCGCCGTGCGCCGGCCATGGTGAGCCCGGTCAGGACGCCGTTTTTTGTCGTGGCCACGATCATGTTGTTCCGGCTTACCGGGCGCGATGTGACCGTTGACGCCAGGTTGGTTCTCCAGCGTGTCCGCCTGCCGGGGTGTTTTTCCCTGTACACGGGGATATTCACCGCCAGGCGCGCATCGATGCGCTTTTTCTCGCCGGGCGCGAGCTTCACGGTCTGTTTGAACGTGACATAGCCGTCGGCTTTCACCTCCACCAGGGTGCCAATGCCGGCCTCCTGGGTTATCGTCACGGTATCACGTCCCCTGAGATTCGAATCGATATATATTTCGCTTCCCTTAACCGAAGATACGATTGTAAGAACCGGTTTCGGCTTGCCGGTCGCTTCCCGCTGCTTGCGGGCCAGATCAACCTGCTGCCTGCGGTCGATCTCCTCCTGGCGCTTCCGCGCCTGCTCCTGCTGCTGTTTCTGAGCCTGCTCCGCCTGCTGTTTGCGTGCCAGTTCCTGCTGCTTTCGTGCGAGATCCTCCTGTTGTTTACGCTTCAGGTTTTCCTGCTGCTTTCGGGCAAACTCCTGCTGCTGTTTGCGTTCCAGCTCCGCCTGCTGCTTTCGGGCAAGCTCCTGCTGCTGCTTGCGTGCTAGATCTTCCTGTTGTTTGCGCTTCAGGTTTTCCTGCTGCTTTAGGGCAAGCTCCTGCTGTTGTTTGCGTTCCAGCTCCGCCTGCTGCTTTAGGGCAAGCTCCTGCTGCTGCTTGCGTGCAAGATTCTCCTGTTGTTTGCGCTCCAGCTCCGCCTGCTGCCTGCCGGCGATTTCCTCACGCTGCTTACGGGCAAGCTCTTCCTTCTCCTTGACAGCCTGCTCTTCCTGCTGCTTCTTCGCTATCTCCTCCCGTTCCCTGCGGGCCTGATCTTCCTTTTCCCTGCGGGCCTGCTCCTCTTTCCGTCTGAGGGCCTGCTCTTCGCGCAGTTTTTTCGCCGCTTCCTCGCGCAGCCTGGTGAATTCGGCCTCCTCGCGCGCGATCTCGGCCCCCGTCTTTCCCTGGACGATCTCTCCGGCGCTGCCAACCAGCTCGCCCCGCGTTCCGACGTACAGCGGCTGCGCTCCGCTTTCCGCGATCAGGCTCCGGCCATTTTCATAGAGCCGCACCCGCCAGTAGTACTCGCCCGGTGGAATAGCGTCAATGTCGGCATGGTCTTCCATCGTGTTCCTGACGGCCACCACGTTCACGAATCCCCTGTCGCGGGAAAGCTCAAGGAGGCGTGCGCCCCTGAAGTCGCTCACGGTCCAGGGGAACCGCACGGTCACGCGCTTCGCGCCGTCAATGTCCGCGGTGCCCGTTATCCGGGGAGCGCCCGGACGCACCGTGCCGGCGGCCACCACCGTGAACCTGTCCGCGGCCGATGCTACTTCTCTGCCATCGCCCCGC
>JAKJGD010000582.1 GCA_022704585.1 Spirochaetota bacterium
TCGATCGTACCCGTTTCCAGCCAGGCTCGCGCGTCCTGGTACACCATCTGCAGGCCGTTCCAGGCCGTACCGCTCACGTGCCCGATCACCGCGGCCGAAACCTTTACCCACGGCTTGGCGGATGACACGGAGCGGTAGATCGCGGCCACGGTCAGGTTGACCTGCTCCCTCTGCCATTCGTCCCATGCAAGCCCGCGGGGATTGCCTTCCGGCGTCGAGAATGCCGCCAGGCTCCCGCTGTCGCGAGAGTAGCCGTACTTTGCCGCCCCGTCCGGGTAGCGAATGTAATCGAGATGGAGCCCGTCAATGTCGTAGGTACCGGCGATCTCGGCCACGACCGCCTGCACGTGCGCACGTACGCCGGGACTTGCGGGGTTGAACGAGATATATCCTTCGTGCGGACTCATCGGTTTGCCGGAGGCGTCCTGTACGACCCATTCGGGATGTGCCAGGAGCGGGTGGAGGGGGCTCGTTGCCGGCGGGGGCTGCGTACCGGCTTTCCACGCGGGGAACACGTTGACCCAGGCATGGAGCTCCATGCCACGCAGGTGCGCTGCGGTAACCGCGAATTCGAGCGGGTCCCAGCCCGGGTCTTTTCCAAGCTCGCCGCTCAGCAGGTCGGACCAGGGCTCGAGCGTGGAGCGGTAGAACGCGTCAGCCTGGCCCCGTACCTGAAAGATGACGGTATTGATACCGGCCTTCCTGCACCGGTCGAACTCGGAAATGATATAGTCGCGAGACTGGCGCGGGGTCTTGCCCGCGGCGTAGTCGAACCGGGACATCCACACGGCGCGCACCTCGTGCTGCAGCGGCCTCGCCGATGCGCAGGAGAGGGAGGCTGGAAAAGCGGTCGCCAGGGCCGTTATAATGATGGCTGCGGTAATAGCGCGCCTCGGGTACGTCATCAGCAATATCCCTGCCACTATGGATCGGTCGGCCCCGTGCGTGGGGCGCGGCACGGGATTGGGGCCCGGGCCTGTCAGATACTCAGGGGAAGGTGGATCATTGTCAAGATTTTATTCGGGTGCGCCGCCGGACCTGCGCCGGTCAGGGCCTCTCGCGCTCCGGTGCCGGACCGGACAGCGGCCCCTTGACCGGAAGCCTGATGAAGAACGAGGTGCCTTTCATTGACTCGGAGGTGAACCATATTTTACCGCGGTGGTTATCCTCGATCATGCGCTGCACGACATACAGGCCGATGCCCGAGCCTGACTGGGACTTGTAGGACGACTTGGTGGTGAAATAGGGGGCGAATATCTTTTTCTGGTCCTCGGCGGATATGCCGATCCCGTTGTCCGTGATCTCGATAAGCGACGCGTCGGCGAGCTGCTTCATGCGGACCAGGATCCGGGGGACGTAATTTTTCCGGTCATCCGGGCTCTTCAGCACCGCCGATTTCTCGTCCATGGCTTCGTACCCGTTATCGATTATATTGTACAGGGACTCCATGATCTGGGTCATGACGCCGTACACTGTTGCACACAGGTCGGCCTCTACTGTTATCGGGAATTCTTCAATGCCCTGCTTTATCTTGACCAGGTCGACGGCCCCGTCGAGTATCTCCATGAAAGAGAGCTCTGAAAAGTAAGAGTTCTTGTCCTTCGAGAGGGTGAAATTCAGGACGCCCTGTATCACGCCGTTGGTCCGCTTCACGTTGTCGATAATTGAATCCCCGATCTCGCCAAGGGATTCGACCAGGTCCTTGAGCTGTATATTGCCGTTTATGAGGTCGTGGTTGCGGGCGGCGAAATCGTTCACTTCGATCTGCATCTGCCGCGTTGCGATTGAAAAGTGGTTGAGCCGGTTGCGCATCTGGTGGGCGAGTCCTTCGGCCATGCCGCCTATGAACGCGAGCTTTTCCGTGTGATAGAGACGCTCCTGGGTCCGCTTGCGCTCCTCGCTGAACATGCAGTTCTCAACCGCCAGTGCGGCCTGGTGAGAGAGGATGTGCAGCGTCCTGAGG
>JAKJGD010000042.1 GCA_022704585.1 Spirochaetota bacterium
CCGCCGATATGATCGGCGATGGCCTGTCTTGTCGCGTCGTCCACGCTCTGGCCGATCAGGAGACCCTTGATCTCGTTGCCCACGCCCACGGCGACGACGACCAGCAGCACGCCGATCATGATGCTTCCCGCCGCGTCAAAGACCGGGTCCCCGGTCGCGATGGTGAGGAGCACTGCCGCCATGGCGAAGCTCAGGCCGGCGAGGGCGGCCAGGTCCTCTCCCAGGACCACGATGAGCTCGCTCTGCCGCGAGTCCCTGAACCAGCGCCAGAGGGAACGCCTGCCGCGCACCTTGTTGACCTCGCGCAGGCACCCCCAGAGCGAAAACGACTCCATGACGATGCTGAAAGCCAGTATCCCCACGGCAAGCCAGGGCGCCTGCAGCCCTTCGTGCACGGAGAGCTTGTGTATCCCTTCGTATATCGAGAAGAGGCCGCCCATGCTGAAGAGGAGGAGGGCCACGATGAAGGACCAGAAGTATACGGCCCGGCCGTGTCCCAGCGGGTATTCTGCGGACGGCGGGAGCTTGGATAGCCGGAGGCCGATGAGCAGGAGCACCTGGTTGCCGGTATCGGCCAGAGAATGGACCGCCTCTGCGAGCATGGCGCCCGATCCGGTGTACAGCGCGGCCGCCATCTTCGCGACGGCGATCGTCAGGTTCGCGCCCAGTGCGTACATGATTGATTTCAGCGAATCCGCGCCGTGTGACATGGGGTTCTCCGTACGGTGCTTCCGCCGCCGTGCGTTAGTCGGTTTTGTACATTTTCAGTATGAACTCGATCAGCTTCGGGGTGTCGACGTTGATGGGATCAATGTACTCCAGGATCCCGGCGAAGAGAAGAATGATCTGTGTTATCCTTCCGATGAAGCGGTCTTCCGCGTCAAGCTCGCTCGCATTTCCTTTCAGGTCCTTGATCGTGCCGGCATAGATGTTGAGGTGGTTGCGGATGAATTTCCTGGTGATCTCCCTGATCTTGTCGTCCTCGAAGCCGTAGAGGATTATATTTATCAGGATGCGCATGTTCTTCTTGTCGAGAAGGAACTTTTCAATGCCGAAGAGGGTTGTGATCAGCGCCCTGTCGTTGGTGTCCAGGTCCATGCCCTGGACGACCCCGATCTGGTCGCGCTGGATCTGGTTGAAAAAGCTTTCGATCAGGGCCACGTACAGCTCTTCACGGGTAGGGAAATAATGGCGCAGGCCGCCCTTTGAAAAACCGGCCTCCTTGGCCACGCATTCGAGTGATACCTGCGAATACACGTCCCGCTCGAGGCACCGTTTCAGCGCCTCGATAATATGCTTTTTCTTTTTTATGATCTTCAGTTCTTTCTTCATTTTCAGGGACCTGGCAGGCTGGACATGAAATAGCCCGACCGGATGGGAATTTATAATAGTATGGTAATTTTGTAAATAGATTTTTTAAATAAATTGTCAAACTGGCTGTCCCGTCCACGCATGCCCGGGCCCGGGAAAAGGCGGGCTGTTACGCGAAGTGGAAAACGGCTGATAATTTCTTTTATGTTAATTTTATCTCATTCTCTGCTATTTGTATTGACAAATATTCTGAACAAAATTTGTAATTCGTAGGTTGTGAGACGACATTTATTCCATTATATCAATCCCTGGACACTATGCCCAAACGCACTGATATCAAGAAAATACTCATCATAGGCTCGGGCCCGATAGTTATCGGCCAGGCCTGCGAGTTCGATTATTCCGGTTCACAGGCCTGCAAGGCCCTGAAGGAGGAGGGGTACCACGTGGTGCTCATAAACTCCAACCCGGCAACCATCATGACCGACCCGGACCTGGCGGACAGCACTTACATAGAACCGATAACCCCCGACGTGGTCGAGAAAATCATCGAGCGGGAGCGGCCGGACGCGCTGCTGCCGACCGTGGGAGGGCAGACCGCCCTGAACACGGCCATGGCCCTGGCTGAGCGGGGCGTGCTGGAACGCTACGGCGTGGAGCTTATCGGCGCGAACATCGATTCCATCAAGAAAGCCGAGGACCGCGAGCTCTTCAAGCAGGCGATGCTCTCGATCGGCCTCTCCGTGCCGAAGTCCGGCCTGGCCTCTTCCATCGATGAGGCGCTGGCGGTGATGGAGCGGATCAGCCTTCCCGTCATCATCCGGCCCGCTTTTACGCTGGGCGGCACGGGCGGGAACATCGTGTACAACCGCGAGGATTTCCTAGACCTGGTGACCCGCGGGCTCGACGAGTCGCCCATCAACCAGGTGCTCCTTGAGGAGTCGGTCATCGGGTGGAAGGAGTTCGAGCTCGAGGTGATGCGCGACAGGAAAGACAACGTCGTCATCATCTGCTCGATCGAGAACATCGACCCCATGGGCATACATACCGGCGACTCGATCACCGTGGCGCCGCAGCAGACCCTGACCGACCGCGAGTACCAGGAGCTGCGGAACATGGCGATTAAAATCATACGCGAGATCGGCGTCGACACCGGCGGCTCCAACATACAGTTCGCCGTGAACCCGCTTGACGGCCGGGTGACGATCATCGAGATGAATCCGCGCGTGAGCCGGAGCTCCGCCCTGGCCTCCAAGGCGACCGGGTTCCCCATTGCCAAGATCGCGGCGAAGCTCGCCGTCGGCCTCACCCTTGACGAGATACCCAACGACATTACCCGGGAAACGCCCGCGTCGTTCGAGCCGACCATCGACTACGTCGTGGTCAAGGCGCCGCGCTGGGCCTTCGAGAAGTTCGAGGGCGCGGACTCGCAGCTGGGCACGCAGATGAAATCGGTCGGAGAGGCCATGGCGATCGGCCGCACCTTCAAGGAGGCGTTCCAGAAGGCGCTCCGCTCCCTGGAGATAAACCGTTTCGGCTTCGGCTCCGACGGCGTGCTCAAGATCGTCGAGATGCTCAAGCGGCTCCCCGACCGTCACAAGCGCGACATCATCGAGAAGGAGCTCACCAACACCCGCGAGGACCGGATGTTCTTCCTCAACGTTGCCTTCAAGATGGGATGGCCGGTGGAGCGGGTGGCGCATCTCACCGGCATCGACCGGTGGTTCCTGGGACAGTTCAAGGAGATCGTGGACGCCGCGCAGGAGTTCGCAGAGGAAAGCAGGTCGCGCGCCTTCACGGCGGAGGATGTGCGGCGCATGAAACGCCTCGGCTTCTCGGACCGCCAGCTCGGCTACCTGGCGCACCGCGACGATCTTGTGCGCCTGCACGAGCGCGGCCCTGCCGCGCAGAAGGAATACGCGATGTCGCTCAAGGCGCGCGAGGACGAGGTGCGCCGGCTCCGGTACGGGGCGGGAATCGTCCCGGGATTCAGGCTGGTCGACACCTGCGGCGGCGAGTTCGCCGCGTACACGCCATACTATTATTCGTCGTACGACGATGCGGACGAGACCAAGGCCTCGGCCGGAAGAAAGATCATGATCCTGGGCGGCGGCCCCAACCGCATCGGCCAGGGGATCGAGTTTGATTACTGCTGCTGCCACGCCTCCTTCGCGCTCCGCGAGGAGGGGATCGAGTCGATCATGGTGAACTCCAACCCGGAAACGGTCTCGACCGACTACGATACCTCCGACCGGCTTTACTTTGAGCCGCTTACCCTGGAGGACGTGCTCCACATCAATGACCGGGAAAAGCCGGACGGCGTGATCGTGCAGTTTGGCGGCCAGACGCCCCTGCGGCTCGCGCGCGCCCTGGAGGAGAACGGGGTGAAGATACTGGGCACTTCGCCCGACTCGATAGACCGGGCGGAGGACCGGGAGCGCTTCGCCGAGGTGGTAAGCAGGCTCGGCCTGCTCCAGCCGGAGAACGGCATCGCCTTCGCGGAGGAGGAGGCTATCGGCATCGCCGGGAGGATCGGCTACCCGGTGCTCGTGCGCCCCAGCTATGTGCTGGGAGGCCGCGCCATGGCCATTATCTATGACGAGGACAGTTTACGGAACTATATCGCCACCGCGGTCGAGCTTTCGCCCGAGCACCCGATACTGGTGGACGACTTCCTTGAGGACGCGCTCGAGATCGACGTCGACGCGATCGCCGACGGCGTGGACGTGTTCGTCGGCGCCATCATGGAGCACGTCGAGGAGGCGGGCATTCACTCGGGCGACTCCGCCTGCATCATCCCGCCCCTGTCCCTTTCCGACGATATGCGGCAGACCATTATTGAAACCACCCGGGCCCTGGCAATGGAGCTGGATGTCCGCGGCCTGCTGAACATACAGTACGCGATCAAGGACGGAAAGCTCTACGTGATCGAGGTTAACCCGCGGGCCTCGCGGACCGTTCCCTTCGTTTCCAAGACCACCGGCGTGCCCCTGGCCAAGGTTGCGGTCAGGGTGATGCTGGGAGGGCGCCTCGCGGATCTTGGCCTGACGGAGATGAAGAAGGTCCCTTTTGTCAGCGTGAAGGAGGCGGTCCTTCCCTTCAACAAGTTCCCCGGCGTGGACACCCTCCTGTCGCCCGAGATGAAGTCGACCGGGGAGGTCATGGGCATTTCCAAAAACTTCGGCGAGTCCTACTACAAGGCAACGCTTGCCGCGGGCGATTCCCTGCCGGTGAAGGGGACCGTGCTTATTTCGGTCAACAGCCGCGCCCGCGAGGAGATACTGGAAGGGGTGCGCAGCCTGCATGAGGCGGGATTCCGCCTCATGGCGACCGAAGGCACGGCGCAATACTATATCGAGCTGGGCATACCCTGCGGCCAGGTGCACAAGGTCAGCGAGGGCCGGCCCAACATTATCGACCTGATAAAAAATAATGAAGTTGACATGATCATCAATACGCCGTCAGGTAAGATTTCGAAGGACGATTCGTACCTGATCCGCCAGGCGGCGGTTCGGTATCACGTCCCGTACATGACGACGGTGCAGGCGGCCCGGGCCGCCATATTCGGCCTCCTGGAGATACGGCGCACCGGGGGCATCATGATACGGCCGATCCAGGAATATCATAAAGAGGTTGTGTAGGAATGGGGAAGGAAATTCTGCTCAGGAGCAAGGATATTGCCGAAATCATCGACCGGCTCTCCGCCCGTGTCCTGTCTGACGCCGGGAACGTCGACAAACTGGCCGTTGTCGGTCTTCAGACCGGCGGGGTTGAGCTCGCGCGACGCATACGGGAGCGGATCGAGGCCCTCTCCGGCACAAGGATCCAGAGCGGCACCCTTGACATCACATTTTACCGCGACGACCTCGCCACCCGCGGCGTGCTTCCCTCGATCAAGGAAACGTCCATCTCCTTTGATATTTCGACGATGACCGTTCTCCTCGTGGACGACGTTATTTTTACCGGCCGCACCACCAAGGCGGCCCTGGAGACGCTCACCTCGTTCGGCAGGCCCAAGGCGATACGCCTGTTCGTTCTGGTCGACCGCGGGAACCGCGAGCTCCCGATACAGCCGGACTACTGCGGCTTCAGGGTCGAGACCGGCATCAACGACAACGTCGAGGTCATTCTGGGCGAGGGGGCCTCGGACGAGGACAGCGTCGTCCGCACCGCGGCCGGCTCCTAGGGCGCGCGGGCGGGTTCGTCTCCGCCGGATATCCGGCCGAGGATCTGCTTCAGGTACATCTCCAGTATCTTTCCGTTCTCTATGTTGCGGCCCGATCCCTCGATCGGGTAGCTTGTCGCGTCGGTCATGCTCTTCACTTCTTCCCTGATCCGGTCGAAATAACCGATTTTCATCCTCGTCAGCTCTATCGCTTTCTTCTCAATATCTGAATTCAGCGCGATCGCACCGGTCATGTCGAAATTCATGCCCGAAACGGCCTCGATATCGCTGCAGGCGATACGGACGTAGGAGACCAGGTTGCCCGTCAGGTTGCGGATGCCGTCGGGAACGCCGGGCCCGGGAATGATTTCCTCGGAAAGGTCGCGCGCGGGGAGGAAGCCCTTTATCTCACGCGACAGGAGCACGGTGAGCTCGCTCATAAGCTCCTGGTTGCGGGCGAAGAGCCGGTGACGGGAAAGCACCAGCTCCTGTATCGCGTTCGAATCGGCGAGCAGGTTCTCGGTGAGTCGGTTGACATCGTCGGAAAATACCATCTGCGTTACCGAGCTGCGGTTGACGGCGGCGGCGGTGTTCCATCCCGCGTTCGCTTCCTCGATCAGTCCGGAGAGCTCGTCCGTCCTGCGCTCTTCTATGAACCGCCGCACCAGTTTGAGCCGCTCGACTATCTGCAGGCCCCGCTTCAGGTTGGAGGATGAGCCGCGGATCGCGGCGTCCGCGTCCTCGATGGTGCGGAACGCGAGCTTCTTGAGCCGGTCGATCGATTCCCGCTGGAATTTCCTCCTGTTTATTATGAGGCCGTCCATCAGCACGATGTCGGTATCGTTCTGTATAATGACATGCAGGAGAAGGATCGCCTTCCGGAGGGAGGCTGCAAGCGCTTTGATCATCACGCCAAGCCGCTCGAGCGCTGACGGGTCGGCCAGGGAGCCCCCGGCCACTGTGTCCAGCAGCTCTTGCTGGCGCCTGATGTTGGCTTCAAGGCCCATGCAATAGTTGAGGACCATGGTGTCCTGGTCCCGCATCGACCTGTTCGCGCGGGATATGATCTCGAACTCATGGCCCAGGATATCGCCGACCTCCATCGACTGGCGTATCAGCGCGATGGCCTCTTCCGAGTGGACCTTCCTGAGCCGCGACGACTCGTTCACCTGGCGCGCTATCGCGCCGAATTCCTCGGCCTTGTTGTTGAGGTTTGCCAGGATTGCGTCATACATGGATATGCCTGTTCAGGGCAATCATACCCTGACAGAGCCGTATCGATCAATTCATTTTTCTGATCATGGGGGCCTCATGCGGCATAATGCGGCCTGCAGGAGGTCCGGATGGGCCGGGTATAATGTCAGAGCGAAAAAAAACAGACAGACAGCGATATTACGTCCGATTGAAGATTCAGGGTATCCGGTACTTTTGGATGACTTTTGATCCGCGTCCAATATCACCGAGATCCTTTCACCAGTTCCGTAACCCGGTCCAAAAAGTCCCTACGTTCCAGAGGACGCTGAAAATGAATTGACTCAAAATTCAAACTGTAGTTACAATAATAACTTGCGGGTTGGTAAGGCAAGTGCCGGGTCCCCGGCATGGATCGGAACGAGGCTATGCAAAAAAAGAGAATACTCATCGTTGAAGACGAGGCGGTCATCAGTCTCTATATCCAGACCAGCCTTGAAAACCTTGGTTTTGAGATTTGCGGGCATGTCATAACCGGCGAGGAAGCGGTACAGAAGGCCGGTGAGCTTGAACCCGATATCATACTCATGGACATCGTGCTCCAGGGTGCGATGGACGGGATTGAGGCCGCGACAATAATCAGGGACAGGTTCGGCATACCGGTCATCTACATGACCGGTAACGCCGACATATCCACCGTCACGCGCGCCCGCGATTCAGCGCCCTACGGCTATGTGCTGAAGCCCATCGACCTGCTGCACCTCTTCTCGACCATAGACACGGTTATAAACCGGCGCGACCTCGAGCTGCGGCTGACGGAGAGCGAGGAAAAATTCCGGGCGATATCGGAAAACATATCCGAGGGGGTCGCGCTCACCATCGATGCGAAAAACATTTGGGTGAACGACACCTTCGCTTCCATTTTCGGCTATGCCAGGGACGAGATGATTGGCCGCGGTCCCGATCTCGTTATTCCGCAAGAAATGATGGCCGGTCTCATGTCCAGGATGGGAGAGCTGCTTGAAGGCAGGAGTCCCGGTTATTACCGGACACGCGCCGTACGGAAGGACAGCAGGGAGATCACCATAGAAGCCATGGGTAACATATTCAATTTCGGAGGGAAACGGGCGATCCTGCTGATCGTGAGGGACATCACCGAGCGGGTGCGGACCGAGGATGAGCTCACCATGCTTGGCGCCGCGGTCGGCCAGGTGGTTGACGGCATAGCCGTGTCCGACTTTGACGGGAACATCCTGTACGCGAACCGCGCCTGGATATCGATGCACGGGCTCGGGGATTCGGACATCCCCGGGAGCAGGATGGCCCTGTTCCATACCGCTGAACAGTTACAAAACGATGTGCTGCCGTTCCTGGAGGAAGTCAGGCTCCATGGAACGCACGAGGGCGAAGTCGGGCACGTTCGCAGCGACGGATCCGTATTCCCGACATGGATGTCCGCGAGCATGCTGAAGAATGACCGGGGCGATCCTTCCCGCTACGTGGGCGTCGCGCGGGACATCACCGGCCAGAAAGAGGCGGAACGGGCCCTGAAAGAGAGCGAGGAGCGCTTTCGTGCCGTGGTGAATAACCTGCAGGACCTCATCGTTGTCATGAACTCCGGCGGGGTCGTGAGTTTCGAGAACCCGGCCGTGGCCGCGCGCCTCGGATATTCGATGATCGGCAAGAATGCATTCGAGATCGTGCATCCCGACGATACGAAGCTCGTGGCGCAAGATTTCGCCGAGGCCGTTTCCAGGACGAACCCCGGCATCCCGACCGAGTTCCGCGTGCGGCTTGCCGACGGCAGCTGGATCTATGTTGACGCTCTGGCGACAAACCTGATGGACAATTCGATCATACAGGGCATCCTGGTGGTGCTGCGGGACATCGACCAGCGCGTGCGGGTACAGAAGGCGCTCGGGGCCAGCGAGGAGCGGTACCGGGCCCTGTTTACCCAGTCGCCGGTCGGCGTGTTCATGTTCGACACCAGCCTGGTCCTCACGGACTGCAACGAGCGGCTTGGCGAGATAATGCGTTCGCCGCGGGAGAAACTGGTCGGCATCGACCTCAGAACGCTCAGGCACGTCCTGGTGATACCGCAGCTCGAGGACACCCTGAGAGGCAATATCAATCACTACGAAGGCTCGTATGACGCGACCCTGAGCGGCGTCAGGCTCTGGCTCTCCGTTTCAGCAAGCCCCCTGCGCGACGAGAAAGGCGAGGTCATGGGCGGGATGGCCGTCATCGAGGACATCACCGACCGCATCAATGCGGAAGAGGACCTGCGGCTGTCCGAGGAGCGGAACCGCCTGCTGGTGGAGAACGCGAGCGAGGGCATTGCGGTCATCAGGGACTGGCGGTTCGTGTTCGTGAACCCGCAGCTGCTGAAGCTGACCGGTTTCACGAGCGGGGAGCTTGAATCGCGGCCTTTTACCGAATTCATCCATCCCGATGACCGCGAGATGATCTCGGGCCGCTACCGGATGCGGCTGGCGGGCGACACCACGCCCTTCGTGTACGAGGTGCGCTTCCTGACCGGCTCCGGCGATGTCAGGTGGACCGAGCTCAACTCGGTGCTCTTCCGCTGGCAGGGAGAGGACGCCGTGCTGATCTTCGTCAGGGACAACACCGAGCGCAAGAAGGCCGAGGAAGAGCGGCGCAAGATCGAGGCGCAGATACAGGTGACCCAGAAGCTGGAGAGCCTGGGCGTCCTGGCGGGCGGTATCGCCCATGATTTCAATAACTTGCTGATGGCGATCCTGGGCAACATCGACCTCGCGCTCATGGACATGACGCCGTCATCGCCCGCGCGCAGCAATCTCCTGGAAGCGGC
>JAKJGD010000583.1 GCA_022704585.1 Spirochaetota bacterium
TAGGCAGGCAGCTCGCGATCTTCACCGGAACGGGAAAAAACAGGCCCGCGATACTCTCACCGGTGCGCGCTGACCTTGCAGGGCTCCCGCCCCTCCTGGTGCAGGTGGGCAACGACGAGATGTTATTGAGCGATTCGACCCGTCTCGTCGAGCGGGCCAGGAAAGCGGGGGTGGATGCGACGGTCCGGATCTATGACCATATGTACCATGATTTCCAGATGTTCGGCGTGATAGTGCCCGAGGCGCGGGGCGCGATCGCGGAGATCAGGACTTTTTTAAAGAAGTTCGTGAAGTGAAGGAGTTTACCGGGAAATTGTATTTCAGGGCCTGCCGTCAGCGCGGCCCGGCGAGGAAGTTTTTGAGGATGCTCCAGGCGCCTCCGAGCTCCTTCTGCCGCTCCGCGTACGCACCGAGATAGGCGGCCGTGGGCGCAATGTACCGCTCGTAGCGCCTGTTTCCGCGCGCGGTGACCTGGTACCCGAATGTGCCCAGCGCCTTCACGTTCCGCTGGAAGGCCATGAGGTCGAAGTAACGGTCGAATTCGTCCCTGCCCATGGCGTGGATCCCCGCGTCCCTGCTCCCATCATAATAGAAGGCTTTCAGCCGCCCGAACATATCGGGACCAAGCGTCACGTACGAGTCGCGGAGCAGCGATACCGCGTCGTACTGGGGGAGCCCCATGCGCGCGTCCTGGAAATCAATGACATAGGGAACGCCGTTGCAGATTATAAGGTTGCGGGAGTGGTAGTCCCGGTGGTTGAGCACGAACAGCTCCGGCCGGTAGAGCGCTTCGGCGATCGAGATGAACGCGGTCCTCAGGGAGACCGAATCCGGGCCGCCCGCCGGCGCATGGAAATATGCGGCCAGCGCATGTTCAAGGAAGAAATCAAATTCGAACATCAGCTTTGCCATATCAAAAGAAAGGGAGAAGGGCACGCTGCCCTTCCCCCGTATACGCTGTATGGCAAAGAGGTTCTCCAGGCATGAGCGGTAGAGACGCTCTGTCCCTCCGTCATCCTGGAGTGGAACGACATATTCCACGAGATCGTCGCCGAGATCCTGAATAAGAAAGAGACCCCGGCGGTTATCCATGGCATATACTGCCGGTACCGGCACCCTTCCCTCCAGCAGCCGGTGCATGACCGTGAAGGGAAATACCGTCTCCGGCACGTTTATAAAGGCATTGTCCCGGCAGAGGACATAGGTCCCTGCCGCGGTTGAAACCCGGTAATACAGGCGGGTGGAGGCATCGCCGTCCAGTATCTCCACCCCCGTGTATTCACCGATCGTCTCGGCCAGGAAGGAACCGATTGTTTCACCGCTGTCAGGTTCTATCATTCAGCCGGAATGGTGCTATTCCACTCCCCTCCGTAAAAATGTCGGAATGTCCAGGTCCTCGTTCCCGAAGTCGCGCTGGCGCCTCGGCTCGCTTCCGAGGGAAAAGCTCTTCATGACCGCCTTTTTCTCCTGGCGCTCCGGCTGTCCCTCGATGAGCGTGAGAGGGTTGCCGGTACGCGTATTCGCCTGCGTGCTGCCGCCCCGGTTGATCATGTTCCGGCGCCGGTCGAAGCCGGTGGCGATGACCGTCACCCGCACCCGGTCCGAAAGGGCGGAGTCGATGGTCGTGCCGAAAATGATATTGGCATCCGGGTCCACCTGGCGGGTGATCACGTCGGTCACCTCGTTTACCTCGTGGAGGGACAGGTCGTTGCCGCCGGCGATGTTGATGAGGACCGCTTTCGCGCCCTCGATGCTGGTCTCTTCCAGGAGCGGGCTGTTGATGGCCTGCTGCGTCGCCTCGAGCGCCTTGTTCTCGCCCGTGCCGATGCCCACGCCCATGAGCGCGTCCCCGGTCTCCCGCATGACGGTGCGCACGTCTGCGAAGTCGACATTGACCAGGCCCGTCACCATGATCAGGTCGGCTATCCCC
>JAKJGD010000584.1 GCA_022704585.1 Spirochaetota bacterium
GATCGGCGATAAACCACTCTGGAGGCAGAACCCCGGAGGCGCGGTATTCCAGGGGGATGATAACAAAAAAACCCCTTCGGATCCGCACGATTCGGGTTTTTTTCGACAGTCGCGCGGCAGCCTTCCGGAAGGCTTCGTCGGTCATTCCTAAAGTTTGGATCGCCCCTTCCCGGGTGAAGAAATAGAGGCCCGCTGCCTGCCGATCGTCAACCCAGGAGGCAAGATCTTTAGGAGATGCGCTGACATTTTTCGAGGGCATATCGACATCCGCTCAATTTTTTCAGATAAGACCACAAAAAGACCGAGTTTGCAAACAATAACTTGAGAAAATGACGATTGACAGTGCCTGGTTTAAGAATGCTCTTGTTTGAGTACCCGAGGCAAGCGAAAGCCGTCATTTCCAAACTGACGGCTTCTGGAAATAAATTGTTTACATTTTGTAGACGAACGGGTAAAATTACTACCCGTAGCGAATCAAAACGTCAACTCAATCGGCCTTTGCCGTGTTGACGTTTTGCTGCGGAACAGGGAGAGAATTTACCCGTATGAACACCAAACAGCAACTGAAGGGCACAGATTTCTTTGCCGACCATCCGGTCTTTTCTCTGGATGAGGCCGTTACAGCCATGGCCGGGGATGGAGGGCGTCCGCGTGTCGTGGAGCGGCTCAAATACCATCTCAAGACAGGCCGGTTAAAACGCGTGGCCCGGGAGGTATACGCCGTCGTCCCGCCTACGACTCCTACTGAAAATTTCCGTCCTGATCCTTTCATGGTGGCGAAAGCGATGCATCCTGCCGGCGTCTTTTCCCACCACAGCGCCCTGGAACTTCTCGGGGCGGCCTATTCCGTGTGGAACCAGTGCACCCTTTATGTCGCAGGGCGTCGCCGCCCCCTTCTGCTGGATGGCTTTGTCGTTCGCTTCCTGGCTTCCCCACTCCCCATGCAGGCAGACCCCGGAAAACAGTTTGGAACCCGCCGGATAGAGCGCCAGGGAATGCTGCTGGAGGCTACAGGACCGGAACGGACACTGGTTGAGGGATTTGATCGCCCTTCTTTGGCAGGCGGCCTGGAGGAACTGGTGCGATCCGCCGCCGGCTTTCCGACCCTCGATTTGGATCTGCTGGAAGAGGTCTTGCGCCGGTACGGTCTTGCGAGGCTCTGGGCGGCGACGGGCTGGTTCCTGGAACGGTTTCAAACAAGCTTCCATGTGCCCGAGACGCTACTGAACCGCATGGAGGAGCGCCGTCCGCGTTCCCGATTTTATGCAGAGCGCGGCCAGCGGGGCGGCGCCCTGGTACGGCGGTGGAACCTGATCCTCCCGCAGACGCTTTTGTCCCTGGGAGAGCCTGATGAGCGTTAGCCTGGAATACCTGCAACGCTGTGCGGCACAGTCCGGCTACCGGGTCGAATCGCTGGAAAAGGTGGTTCGGCTCGGCGTCATGGCAGGGGATGTGGCGCGGCATCCGTTTCTCGGCTCTATCCTTGCGCTGAAAGGGGGCACGGCCTTCAACCTCTGCTTCGGCCCTCCCAAGAGGCTATCGGTCGATCTCGATTACAATTACATCGGTCACCTCGACCGGTCGGCTATGCTGGAGGCGAGGCCTGCGGTGGAACAGGCCGTCACTGATCTCGCCCGTCGCCAGGGGTATCGGGTGCAGCAATCGGCCGATGCCTTTGCCGGACGCAAGTACTATCTGCTGTATCGGTCCGTTTTGGGTCCGGAGGAACGGATCGAGGTGGATTTGAACTTTCTCTTTCGTATGCCCATCGCCGGGACCGAATTGCGCGACCTCTGGCAGCCCGGCGAACTGGATCGTCCCCGTATCCGGGTCGTCAGCCTGGAAGAGATCCTGATCGGCAAATTTCTGGCCTTGCTCGACCGCGGTGCAGGACGTGATGCCTGGGATATCTCCTATCCGCCGCAATCT
>JAKJGD010000585.1 GCA_022704585.1 Spirochaetota bacterium
TCTATGTCATTCTCGCGACGTTCGTGGCGGGCCTTATGATCGGCCGCACCCCCGAATTCCTGGGCAAGAAACTCGGCTCCTACGAAATGATAATGGCGATGATATCCATGCTCCTCCCCATGATGTCCATGGTCATTTTCTCGGCTGTTGCCATCTCGACCAATGCCGGGCTTTCAGGCCTTAACAATCCTTCCTCGCACGGCCTGTCGGAGATCCTGTACGCATACTCATCGGGCCACGGCAACAACGGTTCGGCCTTCGCCGGCCTGGGCGCAAACACGGTCTTTTACAACATCACGATCGGCATTGCCATGTTCATTGGCAGGTTCGCAACGATCCTGCCCGCGCTCGCGGCGGCGGGCTCCCTCGCCCGGCAGAAAATCGTCCCGGCAAGCGCGGCGACTTTCCCCACCACCGGCGTGATGTTCATCGTGATAGTGATAAGCGTCATATTCATCATGGGGGCCCTTACTTTTTTTCCGGTGTATTCGCTCGGCCCCATACTGGAGCATTTCTTCGTTACCCAGATGAAACTTTTCTGAGAGAGGCACACCCATGACCATATGGCAATCGAAATACATAACAGCGGCAATCAGGCAGTCGTTCATCAAGCTGAATCCGTTGACCCTCTGGAGAAACATCGTAATGTTCGTGGTCGAGATCGGATCGACCATCACGACCGCGGTGACGGCCTGGTACCTGGCCACCGGCCAGAGCTTCTCGCTCGGTCTCCAGGTATCAGCGTGGCTCTGGGCCACCGTGCTCTTCGCGAATTTCGCGGAGGCCCTCGCGGAGATACAGGGGAAGGCGCGGGCCGAGTCCCTCAGGGGCACGCGCAACCAGCTCGCGGCGGCCAGGATAGCGGCGAACGGAACGACCGAAATCGTACCGGCCGGCGCCCTCAGGCGCGGTGACCGCATTGCCGTCAAAGACGGGGAGATCATTCCCGGCGACGGGGACGTGACCGAGGGGACCGCGCTGGTGGACGAGTCCGCCATAACCGGAGAATCGGCGCCGGTCATACGCGAGTCCGGCGGCGACCGCTGCGGCGTGACCGGCGGGACGAAGGTCCTTTCCGGTGCGATTACCGTGCGGATCAGCGTGAACCCGGGGGAAACATTCCTGGACAACATGATATCAATGGTCGAGAACGCGAAGCGCCAGAAAACGCCGAACGAAACGGCCCTCGGGGTCCTCCTGGTGAGCCTCACGATACTGTTCATCGTGGTAGTGGCGACCCTTCCCGCGTTCGCGGGCTACATGGGAATCCGGACAACGGTACCGATACTCATCTCCCTGCTGGTATGCCTCATGCCGACCACTATAGGCGGCCTCCTCCCCGCCATCGGGATCGCGGGCATGGACCGGCTCCTGGCGCACAATGTCATTGCCATGAGCGGCAGGGCCGTGGAGGCGGCGGGAGACGTTACGACCGTGCTCCTGGACAAGACCGGCACCATCCCCCTGGGCAACCGGATGGCTTCCGAGTTTATCCCGGCTCCCGGGGTCGAGAAAAACGCGCTGGTACAATCCGCGCTCCTGTCTTCACTCGCTGACGAGACTCCCGAAGGCCGCAGTATCGTGATCCTGGCGAAGAAGGAGCTGGGCATCCACGGCAGGGACATACGACAACCCGAAGGTTCGGCCTTCGTTCCCTTCTCCCCCGAATCGGGCATGAGCGGCATCGATATGGCGAACAAAAAAATCCGAAAGGGCTCGATAAAGTCGATCGAGGAGTATCTGCTGAGGCTCAACGCGGACATTCCCGGCCCGATACGGCAGGCAGCCGACCAGGTCAGCATGGCGGGAGAAACGCCGCTCGTCGTAGCCGAAAACCGCCAGGTGATCGGCGTTATCAGGCTGCAGGATGTTGTCAAGATGGGGATTGCGGCCCGGCTGTCCGACCTGCGGCGGATGGGCATCCAGTC
>JAKJGD010000586.1 GCA_022704585.1 Spirochaetota bacterium
AGCCGCGTCACGGGGGGTCGAGATTCTCCTGCCGGTCGATATCGTTGCCGCCCCCGAGTTCGACAACAATTCGCCGATGACCGTCGTGCCCGCGGACAGGATCCCGGACAACATGATCGGGCTCGACATAGGACCCGCATCGGTGAAGCTTTTCAGCGACAAGATAAAGACGTCGAAGACCGTCATCTGGAACGGACCCATGGGCGCGTTCGAGATGCCGAATTTCGCAACCGGCACCAACGAGGTCGCGAAGGCGCTCGCAGATTCAGGCTGCCTGAGCATCGTCGGCGGCGGCGACAGCGTATCGGCCGTAAACCAGTCCGGCGTGGCTGACCGCATCTCGTACATTTCAACCGGCGGCGGCGCCTGGCTCGAGCTTCTGGAGGGGAAGACCCTTCCCGGCATCGCGGCGCTCGACAAGTAGAACCGCTTATCAGGAGGCGGCGATGTGAAGCGCCGCCTGTGCTCATACACGAACCAACCATGGAAACCAGAACGAAAATCTTCGGGATGCCGGTCCTGTCCGTCGGCGCGTTCGCGAACGGCTTTATCGCGATCGGCTGGATGGGCAGGGGCGTGATTACCATTGCACAATTCGGCTACGGTCTCATCGCCGTGACCCAGTTCGGCTTCGGCGTAGTCTCGGTTTCCCAGTTCGGGGTCGGGATCGTGGCCATAGCGCAGGGTGCTCTTGGCCTCTTCCTCGCCATTGGCCAGGGCGCGCTTGGCTTTATATCGGCTGGGCTCTCCGCCAGGGGCTACTACTGCATATCGGGTCCGGGCGTGTGGAAAAACGTACCCCTGGTGCTCGCGCAGACAGCGGCAAACCCGCTTCCCTTCATTATATGGGCCGCCGGCTGGGCCCTTCTCTTCATGTTCCTCTGGAGCCAGCGCGACAAGCTGACCTTCAAGATGTCGCTCCGCGACCTGTTCCGCTCACGGAAAAAACACCGCGACGACCGTATCCGCGCGCGGGCCGTGTCCGCCCTGACCAACCAGGTCGAGCTGTTAAATATTGTGATGAACGACCCGTCGGAGGTCGTAAAAAAAGCGGCCCTTAAAAACATTACTGACCCGGACAAGCTGGTCAAGATCGCGAAA
Organism: Spirochaetota bacterium; assembly: GCA_022704585.1. The sequence continues at coordinate 1,102 of JAKJGD010000586.1, forward strand.
ACCGTCATGAGCGAGGATTGTGCCGCGGTCGCCATTGCAGCCCTTGCCTCAACCGATACCGCGACCCTCGCGTCGATCGCAGGCGAGGCAGCCCTGCCCGGGGCGAGGATCTGCGCCATTACCAGGCTCTCCCGTGCGGACCGGACCCTCCTCGTCAGGCTCGCCTGCTCCGAGCAGGACCAGGCGGTGCTCCAGTCGCTCGTCGAGCTCATCGGGGACGCCCCGTCGCTGCAGCAGATACTGCGCGAGGCTTCGTCCGCACGCGCCAAAATTATCGCGCTGGGAGCGCTCGCGGAGCCGGACCAGGCTTTCCTGTTTGACATTGTCAGGAACGAGAAAGACCTTACGGTGTGCGAGGCGGCGGCGTATCGAATCACCGATACCGCGATACTCGCGCGCATCATACGGGGAGACTACCACACCGCTGTCAGGACCGCAGCCATCGAGCAGGTTGAGGACAAGGAGCTCCTTACGAAGCTCGCGGGAGAGGAACTGCCCGAACCGTTGAATAAGGCCATTGCGCACCGCCTCGGCGATCTCCTGCCCGTATATCAGGCTCTCACTATCGAGCTCACCTGTCCTTATTGCAGCCAGCCGGTGTTCGTCAACGGCCCCCTGAAAAAGGCGCACTGCCAGTCATGCCAGCGCGAAACCGCTGTCACCGGCCCGGTATGGGCGGCAATCCGGGACGCAGGGTACGGGGTATCGAGCTTCACGTCTCCGCTCAGGCTCGTCCTGGAAAAAAGAGGCGGCCAGCCGGCATGCTCCGCGTGCGGCGGGCATCTCCCGACAAACGATCTCCCGAAGGGGAAACGTGCGACGGT
>JAKJGD010000587.1 GCA_022704585.1 Spirochaetota bacterium
TATGATCTGGTCACTCACAGCCTCTTCCCCTTCGCCGTTTTTCTGTTACCTGCCCATGCTCTCAAGGAACGCCTGCACCCTGGTACGGAGCTGCCCTTCTCCGCTCAGTCGGTATTCGCGCTCCAGCTTGAGCACCGGTATGCCGGCATCCCTGAGCGCCGAAACCAGCGGCCCGGACTCGACCCCCCATATATCGCAGAACTTGACGATCTGGATGATCACGCCGTCGACGCGGTATTCTTTTACCGTCTCGATAATTTTTTCGACCCTGCGGTCAAAATCCTCCATCATCCGGGGGCACATTGTCTTCCTGAAAACATGCCGGGCCATGTCCGCCAGCGGATCCCCGGACAGCGTGACCGGTTCCAGTCCCGGTATGGAACCTGTGCAGAAACGGTCCGCCACGACGATCCCTCCCTGGGACTCGGTGGCCCGGATATACTCGGGGTCATCAAGCTCTCCCCCGGCAACCATGAGACGCGCACGCGGCTCGTTCCCGCCGTCAGCACCGGCGATCTCATCCAGCAGCGTCCTGACGTGCGGCTCTATCATCCGCACCGGCGACACCTGGGCGGCCATGACGATCCGGTGAAAATCAAAGCCTGACAGGGGAGGCCGATCTTTCTTTCTCAATTCGCCTATCGACCTGAGCAGCGCGAGGACCACATTATGCTCTGTGACCGCCTTCTCGATCATCGCTGCGCCCGTATCCACGCCGAAATGTTCGGACAGGTTTACGGCAAGTGACCGTACCTCATCCACGTACCACTCCTCGCCTGCCTCGCCGGTCTTGTGGGGCATGTCCAGCATGTGGTTGAATAACGGCTTTTTCAGATAGCCGAGATTGTCCCAGAGCCGTCGCAGATGATCGCATGATGCAACGAAGACCCATCCCCTGAGAAGATCGTAGCGGTCGTCTATGGCGAACTCGAGCAGGCTCCTCGTGTAGGAGCATATAACGCTCGACAGATAATTATCGGCTATTTCCGTGCCTGCCACACCAGGCGCGCGTACCCGTACCGGAACCAGCCTGTCAACAGACAGCAGGGGCACGGGTACATAACTGCAGGTGTACCCAATCGGGATATGCCCCTCATCGACAGCCTGTTCGAGCAGAGAATTTTGCGGTTCAGCAAGAAGTTCCTGAAAATAATCGAGTGTTTTACAATCAGTATTTATCATATAAAACAATGGTACCTTATGTTTTTTTAAGCGATTGCAGAGATTTATTTATATTGAACATTCGATATAAATAAATTAAACCAACTGGACGGTTTTTGTCAATTATTTTTTATTATTTTTACCATAAATGCAGGTTTAAGATGACATGATAACAATATATTGTTTTTGACATCACCCATCTAATAGTTAAAAATCCGACAAAACTTGACCCGGAGACCACTGTGAAATCACTAACCGAACATTTGACTATCAATACCAAAAAAAGACGCGAGTACATCAACATTACCGAAACTGTTGAGGCACTGGTCAAAAAGAGCGGGATACAGGAGGGCCTCTGTCTTGTGAATGCAATGCATATAACCGCATCCATATACATCAACGACGCCGAATCAGGGCTGATCCAGGACTTTGACGATTTCCTGGAGGGCCTCGCCCCCCATGAGCCGATATCCCGCTACCGCCACAACCGCACCGGTGAGGACAACGGTGATGCACATATCAAGCGCACGATCATGGGTCGGGAAGCCGTTGTAGCCGTTACAGGGGGCAGGCTCGATTTCGGTCCATGGGAACAGATCTATTACGCCGAGTTTGACGGAAGAAGACCGAAGCGCGTTATGGTGAAAATTATCGGAGAATGACCATGAAGCTCGTCGACGTTCATTGCCACCTGGAAAGCGAGCACTTCCGCGATGAGCTTGACCTCGTACTCGAG
>JAKJGD010000588.1 GCA_022704585.1 Spirochaetota bacterium
ACGGGGCGCGGCGAGCTCCTGATCCCGAACATCGACGTGCGCCAGAAGGTGGCCTCCGGCTACACCCTGAAGGACGCCGAGCGTGACGTTCGCATTCACCTGGCCAATCACCTGAAGGGGCTGGGGCTGACCGTGTCGGAGGCGGACACCGAGATCATCGAGTCATCGTCGTTCAACATGATTGACGGATACTACAGCGCCGGCAAGGACATCCGGGTCAAGTGCCAGATCAAGCCCGGCGTGCTCAAGAGGCTGTCATGATACAGGCAAAGAACCGCATGGGGCTCATATTTTTCCCCGCGTACGACTGGGCCATTTCTCCCACGCACCCGGAGCGGGAGGAGCGGCTCCTCTATACCCAGGACCAGCTCAGGGAGGAGGGTATCTTCGACATCGACGGCCTGGTCGAGTACAAGCCGGACATTGCCACGGAAGAGGACGTGATGCGGCTCCACTTCTGCTTCCCCGACGTGGAAACGGTGACGACCGAGTCGCACATGATCTCGGCCGGCGGGGCGATCAAGGCGGCCCGTATCGTCATGGAGGGGCAGGTGGACAAGGCCTTCGCGCTCGTGCGGCCGCCGGGCCACCACGCCATGAAGTCGGTCCACGGTAACCGCGGCTTCTGCAACATCAACAACGAAGCGATCATGATCGAGTACATCCGCGACAACTACGGCGTGAAGAAGGTCGCGGTCGTGGACACTGACTGCCACCATGGCGACGGTTCGCAGGACATCTACTGGAACGACCCGGATGTGCTCTACATCTCGATCCACCAGGACGGGCGGACACTCTACCCGGGCTCCGGCCACGTGGACGAGCTGGGCGGCCCCAATGCCGCCGGGAAGACCATCAACATCCCTCTCCCGCCGGAGACGTCGGACGAGGGCATCCTCTACGCCATTGACGAGATGGTGCTCCCGATCCTGAAGGACTTCAAGCCGGAGCTGATCGTGAACAGCGCCGGCCAGGACAACCACTACACCGATCCCATCACCAACATGAATTTCTCTGCGCAGGGCTACGCGATGCTGAACGAGAAGCTGAACCCGGACATCGCGGTGCTCGAGGGCGGCTATTCGATCCAGGGCGCGCTCCCGTACGTGAACCTGGGCATCATCCTGGCGATGTCGGGCGTCGACTATTCCCACGTGCGCGAGCCGGACTACAGCGCCGCTGCGCTGCGGCAGGACCCGCGCATCATGGACTACATAAAGAAGCTGAAGAACACGGTGCTTGACGCCTACCGCAAGCCGCCGCGCTACGAGGGGCTTCCGCCCTACGGTGAGTTCATGAAGCGGAAGAAGAACATCTTCTACGACACGGACGGGATACGCGAGACCCAGATGGAATCGATACTCCGGTGCAAGGAATGCTCCGGACTTTTCAGCCTGGAGACCTATTCAACCGTGTGCGAGCTTTCGCTCGGCATCGAGATACCGCTGGGCGCCTGCCCGGCGTGTCAGAAGGAAGGCGTAAAACAGTTGAACGCGGCGAAGAAGTCGGGAAAGTACGGCACCATACAGGTGATCGACAGGGTGAAGAAAGAATACTACCGGGTGTGAGCCTCAGTCCTCGAGCACGAAGGTGATCGGGAGGCGGAGCACCATCTTTACCGGCCTGCCGCCGATCTTGCCGGGCCGGAACCGTATCCGGTCCAGCACCTTCATGGCCGCCTCGTCGAACCCGTACCCGGACGGCGGCGAGATTATCTTCGCGCTTTTAAGCGAGCCGTCATCGTTGACCTGCAGCTGGACCACGACGGTCTTGCGGGTGATGTTGGCGGAGCGCGCCGCGGCGGGGAAAAACCTGTTCAAATCAAAATCTATAATCGGCTCGGGCGGACGGTCGCTCAGGTCGGCGAACATGTAGCCGTCGGCGTCGGTG
>JAKJGD010000043.1 GCA_022704585.1 Spirochaetota bacterium
TTCCGGGTCTCGTCGTTGAGGAGAATGAAAAACGCCCGCCGCAGGGCAAGACCCTCCTGGAGGGTGTCGACCGTCCGCCGCACGATATCGGCCAGGTTTTTCTCCTCCGCGATATCGCGGACGAAGGTATCGACCGCGGACCCGAAGGCGTATTGCTTGCGCTTGAACGCCCGGTCAACGAGAGGCTGCAGGTAGACCGAGAACAGGATGAAGACGAGGACCACGGCGCCCGCGATGATGTAGTACGGCAGATCGCCCATGATCCCCAGCTTCCAGTCATGGGCCCAGACAATGGCGATGATGGGAAGCGTGATGACCGTCGAAATGACACCGTACACGAACGTCTTGTGGATAACGGTCCGTATATCGAGAAGGTTGTACGCGATGATGCTGTAGAACAGCGAAAATATCGTGAAGAATGATGCTATCGCCGGCCCGATAACGTAGAGCTCTGAATAATTGAAAACGAGCGGCATGATGATCGAGAAAAATGCGGCCACGGTGATCGAGAACGTCGAGGCAACGAAAAGGTACCGCATCTGGAGCCGGTAGATCGCGATCTTTGTCTGAATGTATTTGCGCACGAAATTGGTCAGCGCGGAAATAACGTACACGAAGGCAAGACCCGCGTAAACAGTGTATCCATGATACGCCTGGTTGTAGTCCCGGATAAATTTTCCTCCCTTGAAATAGGCCCTGGTTATCGTGATGTCGGTCGCGACGACCGCGACCCCCACGACGATAGCGGGCAGCAGGATCAGCGCCGTGATCCAGAACGGGAATTGCCTGGAGGACTTCGGGAAGACGAACGACATGGCGAAAAGCGCAGAGAAGGTCATGATGGTCCCGAGCTGGGTCACCTTGTTAAGCTGTGTGAGGTCGAAATAATCCGGGTAGGCATAGGTCAGGAACATGGTGAACAGGATGCACAGGGCCGAGGATGCAAAGAAGGCAAAATACCGCATTACCTGGTCCCGCCAGTCCTTGACAAGCACGAAAACGATGACGAACACGATCAAGGCCGAAGCCGCGAGGCCGAAAATGATACTGAACGTATTCATACAGTTATTGCATCCCGCTTCATTGTATCGTGCCCGGCGATCCACGCTCCCCCGGTAAAAAAACAGGCCGCACCAGCGCCGGCGGGAGCAAAAATCATTGACGAATATCGCGATCTGATCATACTGAATGAATCAGAAGTGCGCCGCAGCGCACACGGTACACTTCATTAATTATTGAGGTTAATTATGGCCTTGACAAGAAAAAAATACGTTCTTGATAAAAAATTTCAGATCGGGTTATCGGCCCGCGCCGTCATACTGCCCCTCTTTACCACGCTCGCAATTTGCGGCGTCCTGCTCTATTTCGCCGGTGACACGAACCGGCTGATAAACCGGAGCAACAAGGATATCTCGGCCATAATCGATACGCAGCAGGACATGTTCGACACGTTCATGGCCACCCCTTCTCTTCAGGATGCGGCAAACCCGATTGCAAGAGCGATCCGGGAAAACGGGAAAATAACCAACAATATATACGACAATCACGAGCGGATCATGAGAAACAGCCGCATCGTGCTGGCCATCCTGATCGTCATGACGGTACTGCAGACGGCCATCATCTTCTTCCAGTTCATATTTTTCTCCCACAAGATCTCGGGCCCGCTCCACGTGATGACAAATTACATGAAGGAATTCAGGAAGGGGAGCTGCCCTGACTACCGGCCGCTCCGAAAAAACGACGAGCTGCGCGAATTTTATGATGAGTTCTGGGAAACCATGAACTGCCTTAAAAAGTAATAACGGCCCGGGAGATCAAACCGTTGGAGGAAGGGCGCCCCGCATTGATCGTCGTCGACATGCAGCACTACTATCTGCAGAAGACCTCGGCATACTGGGCCTATTTCAACGCGCTTCAGCCCGGATGCCTCGATTACATTGCGAACCGGTGCGAAACAATTGTCATACCGAATATCCGCCTCCTCCTTCAGGTATTCAGGAGCTCGTCCCTGCCGCCGGTTTTTCTCCGTCTCTGCGGAAAAGACCCTGACCGCACCGACCTTCACCGCTTTTTCAGAGACTCCTACACCAGGGGAAAAAGGGCGGGATTCGATGGGGTCTATCCGCTGGCCGATGAGCCGGATGCCGCCGTTGTCGGACCGATCATGCCCCTCCCCGGTGAAACCGTCATCGATAAGACAACGTTCAGTCCCTTTACGGGCACCGGCATTGACGGGATACTGAGGGGAATGGGCGTTTCCACGCTGCTGTTCACCGGTCTTGCAACCAGCCAGTGCGTTGAAACGACGGCGCGGGACGCGTCAGACCGGGGTTACCGCGTGATCCAGGTCGAGGACGCGCAGGCCGATTACGATGAAGCCAGCCATATTCATTCGCTCTGCAGTTCGCAGGGAGTGTGCGGGGGACATGTAGTGAGTACCGGGGACATCATCCACAGGGGCGTCCCGGCGGTGGAAGGCGATATCCGCTGACGGTCAGCGGAATACCCTGAAAACGACGAACCTCTTCGAGGACCCCGGTTCCGTCATGATGTCACCCCGCCCGTCGGTCAGGCCCACATCTTCAATCGCGTTATTCCACTGGACTGCCGGCGCGGGCGACGATCCGTCAACCAACAGGTACGCGACCCTCCGCGATCCGAGGCGCTTTTTCAGCTCATTGAAGGACGAGAGGGGCACGGTACCTTCAACATACTCGTCGGTAACGCCGGCGATGGTCGCGTTGTGCTGCCGTATGATGTCGATGACCCGCTCGGAATCGCTCACCGACTTGCGATAGCCGCCGTCAGACATCATCCCGCCGCCGCGCACGCCGATGATGCCCGTGTTGAAAAGCCCGACCCCCGCAATGATCAGTACCGACGCCGCCATGGCCGGCAGCGATTTCAGGAACATCTTCCTTCTTTTGGCTGACCTGATACCGCGCATCGCGCCCGCGGGGAATTCTTCACCGACGCAGGTCGCGCACCCGTACTCGCCGCAGAGGCGCACGGTCGATTCCAGGCGCCGGTACTCCAGCGCGCATTCCGGGCAGGAGGCCATATGGCGCATCAGGTCGTCACGTTCGGCACCCGAACCGATCTCATTGTCATACAGGTCAGACAGCGTATGAAACGGAATATGATTGCCGCTCATATCAAACCTCTCGCGAGTAATCTGTTCTTCAAGAACTCTCTGCCTCTATGTATCCTCACCTTGACATTGGACAGGGATATGCCCTCAATCTCGGCGATCTCGTTATACGAAAGCCCCTGTATGTCTCTCAGGAGCAGGATCTCGCGGTAATCGTCTGGAAGGTTCCCTATCTCCTCTTTTACGATCCTGAGGGAATCCTGCAAGATCACTTCCTCTTCGGGATTCTCCCGCTCGTCCGGCAGCTGCAGGTCGTACTCATCGTCGCCCCTCGAGCTGTTTATGGGAACGAGGTTATACCTGTTGTTCTTTTTCCGGTAGTTCTTGCAGTAATTGACCATGATACTGTAGAACCATGTAGAAAACTTTGATTCCCGGCGGAACGAGCGCAGGGCCTCCATGGTCATGATAAAAATTTCCTGTGTGATATCCATGGCCTCGTCGTAATCTTTTATCTGGGAATAGACATAATTGAAAGCTTTGTCCTGATATTTCCGGATGATCATTGAAAAGGCCTCTATATCCCCGGCCAGGACTTTGTCAATGATCTGAATATCTTCACTATCTGAATTGGACATGGATTGTTTATCGTGGTTACAATTAATAATATTTTTTGGGTGCCGGGTAAACGCTCCCGGCAGCGATCAGCCGATTATTTTTACAAACTTCCGCTTGCCGACCTTGAGGATCCCCTCGGCTGGAAGGGGAAGCTCGTAGTCTTCGGCGGATATTTTTTCGTTATTAAAGGTCACGCCGCCGCCCTTGATGAGCCGGCGCGCCTCGCCGTTTGTAGCGGCCGTGCCGGCCAGGACCATCAGCTTCACGATCCAGATCGAGCCGCCCGTCTTTTCCCCGTCCGGAACATGGAATTCGGGCACATCGTCGGGAACTTCCTTGTTGGAAAAGACGCGGGTGAACTCCCCGGCCGCACGCTCGGCCGTCTCCTGGTCATAGAACTGGGCGCATATGTTTTTCGCCAGGATGACCTTCACGTCCCGGGGATGCACGGTCCCTTTCCCGATGCCCTCGCGGTAGCCGGCAATCTCGTCGCGCGGCACGTCGGTAACCAGCTCAAAGTAGGTGAACATCAGTTCGTCCGATATTGACATGATCTTGCCGAATATATCTTTCGGCGGCTCGTTGATGCCGACATAGTTGTGCAGGGACTTGCTCATCTTCTGCACGCCGTCGAGCCCGACCAGCAGCGGTACCGTCATGATGACCTGCGGCTCCTGGCCGTATTCCCGCTGGAGGTCCCGGCCGACCAGCAGGTTGAACTTCTGGTCCGAGCCGCCGAGCTCGACGTCCGCCCGGAGCACCACGGAATCGTACCCCTGTACCAGCGGATACATGAACTCGAGGATGGTAATGGGCACCCCGCCCTTGTAGCGCTTGTCGAAATCGTCGCGCTCCAACATGCGCGCGACATTGTACTTGGCCGTGAGACCCAGCACGTCGCCAAACGTCATGGGGTCGCACCACTCGGAATTGAACACGATTTTCGTCTTTTCCCGGTCCAGTATCTTGAACACCTGGCGCTTGTAGGTCTCGGCGTTTTCCAGCACTTCTTCGCGGGTAAGGCTCTTGCGGGTGGCGGAACGCCCGGAGGGATCGCCGATCATACCGGTGAAGTCTCCGATCAGGAACACGACCGTGTGCCCCATGTCCTGGAAATGCTTCATCTTCCTTAATAAAACGGTGTGTCCCAGGTGTATGTCCGGGGCCGTCGGATCAAAGCCCGTTTTGATAATAAGCGGCGTGTTTTCCCGCTCCGATTTCTCGAGTTTCTTCTTGAATTCGTCTTTCGGCAGGACCTCTTCGGTCCCGCGTACCAGCAGATCAAAATCGTTCCGTATCATTTCCCGTATCCGTTTGTCCTTTCCGGCTCCCCCCGCGGCCGGTATCAATGCTTGTCGCTCTCCTCGGTGTCCTCGGCGTCCTGTACCTCTTCCTCGGCTATCTCCTCGATATCATAATCGGGGCCCAGCTCCCGGACGTAGTGGAAACGGGCTATGATCGCGATCAGCTCGTTGCGGGACGCCACCGCTTCCTCGCGGCTGTCGAACCCGATGACCAGCGGATCATTAATTCCGGTGAGATATACCTCGAACCCGAATTTATCTTCTTCCTCGATGACGCTTCCCACCGCAGTCACCTTCGGAATTACTATGGCTATACCGCCGTAATCGACTATTGGCAACATATCATGCTCCCTGCGCTATTTGGGACAGGGTGCGCGCATCCCCGGCAAACGTCAAGAGTAAAAAAAAGCCGTCGGGGCGCCTGCCCGGTGCCATCTCCACCACTTCCTGTCAAGATAATAGAGGTTGAAAATCGGGCCGGAAATGCCCGAATCGATGGCAAATACTTTTTTACCGGGACGTTCATGACACGAGAGGACGAGTAGTTGCGGTAATAAATGAAAAGGCACGGCCTGATGGCCGTGCCCGGTTGCTGTCAGCGAAAAACGCATCGCGGGGTTCCGCGATTCGGTCCCATGCGCTCAGTAGAATTCCTTCCCCCCGTGACCGGCTTCTTCGCCGTCAAGGGAGGAGAATTCTTTCAGAAGCTCCTTCTGGCGCGGGGTCAGCTTCTTGGGCACCCTGATGTTTATCTTGACCAGCTGGTCGCCCTTGCCGTACAAGCCAAGGTACGGAATGCCGTTCCCCTTGAGCCTGAAGATCTGGCCGTTCTCCGTCCCGGGCGGGATCTTCATCTTCGCCTTACCGTCGGTGATCGTGGGAACCTCGATCTCGCCGCCCAGGCAGACCATGGGAAACGAGACGTCGACAAGGGATATGATGTCGTTGCCGTGGCGCTCGAAGAAGGGGTGCTTCTTCACGTGGATGACGACGTAGAGGTCGCCGCGCGTGCCGCCGTTGGGGCCGTGCTCGCCCTCGCCGGTGATCTTGAGGCGCGAGCCCGACTCGACGCCGGCCGGGATCTTGACGGTTATGGTCCTCTTGTGGAGCTTGAGGCCCGTGCCGCCGCACGAAGAGCAGGGGGACGAGATGATTTTTCCCTCGCCCTTGCACTTGTAGCAGGTCTGGGTGATCGAGAAGAAGCCCTGGGTCTGGCGTATCTGCCCGGAGCCATTGCAGACCGGGCAGACCGCAGGCTTGGTCCCGGCCTTGGAGCCGGTACCGTCGCAGGTCTCGCAGGTCTCGTTACGGGGCACCTTGATCTGCACCTCGTAGCCCGACGCGGCCTCCTCGAGGGTTATCGAAAGATCGTACTGGATGTCAGAACCGCGGCGCGCCCTCTTGGGGCGGCCCCTGCCCCCGAACCCGGACCCGAAAAAGCCCTCGAATATGTCGGCAAAGTCGAAGTCCCCGAATATGTCTGAAAAGTCGGAATAGGCGCCGCGGCCGAAACCCTCAAAGCCCTGAACGCCCTCGTGACCGAACTTATCGTAGGAGGCGCGCTTCTTGGGGTCCCGCAAGACCTCGTATGCTTCCGTGGCCTCTTTAAACTTTTCCTCCGATTCCTTGTCGCCCTTGTTCCTGTCAGGATGGAACTTTAAAGCCAGCTTGCGGTACGCCTGCTTTATATCCTGCTCCGACGCGCTCTTCGAAACTCCGAGGACCTCATAGTAATCTCTCTTTGCCAATGGTTGCTTCCTTGTCTGTCAGGACTGCAGGCTGTCGATCAGCAGCCCGTGAAATTAAATATACACAATCGGGTCATGAATGCCCATTACTTTTTATCATCATCGACAACTTCGTAATCCGCGTCATAGACTTTTTCATTGCCGCCGGCGCCCGGCTTCTCGGCTCCTTCCGGACGTCCCTGCCCCGCCCCGGCATCGCCCGGCTGGCCCTGGGGCTGCTGCTGGGCATGCTGCTGGTAGATCCGCTCGGCAAACTTGTGCGAGACCTGCTCGAGCCGTCCCTTTGACTCCTTGATCGCCGCGAGGTCGTCGCCGGCGATCGCCTTCCTGACGTTCGCCATCTCGGCCTCCATCGCCTCCTTCTCGGACTGCTCGACCTTGTCGCCGTTCTCCTTGAGGAGCTTTTCCAGCGAATAGACGAACGAGTCCGCCTCGTTGCGCGCGTCGATCAGCTCGCGGGCGCGCTTGTCCTCGGCCGAGTGCTCTTCAGCCTCGCGGACCATTTTCTTGATCTCGTCCTCGCTGATTCCGCTGGAGGACTCGATCCGGATCTTCTGCTCCTTGCCGGTGCCCAGGTCCTTGGCGGACACGTGCACGATGCCGTTCGCATCGATGTCGAAAGTAACCTCGATCTGGGGAACGCCGCGGGGAGCGGGCGGTATCCCCACCAGGTCGAACCTGCCCAGGGTCCTGTTCTGCGCCGCGAGCTCGCGCTCGCCCTGCAGGACGTGTATGGAAACCGCCGGCTGGCTGTCCGACGCGGTCGAGAAGATCTGGCTCTTCTTGGTCGGGATGGTCGTGTTCCGCTCGATGAGCTTGGTCATGACGCCTCCCAGCGTCTCGATACCGAGCGACAGCGGGGTGACGTCGAGGAGCAGCACGTCGTGCACGTCCCCGGCCAGGACGCCGCCCTGTATGGAAGCGCCAACGGCCACCACCTCGTCCGGGTTCACTCCTTTATGCGGCTCCTTGGCAAAGATGCGCTTCACCAGGTCCTGCACCGCCGGCATCCGGGTAGAGCCGCCGACGAGGATGACCTCGTCGATGTCGCCGGGTGTAAGGCCCGCGTCCTCGAGCGCCTTGACGCAGGGCCCCTTGGTCGATTCAATCAGGTCCTCGATGAGCTGCTCGAGCTTGGAGCGGCTCAGGGTGATGACCATGTGTTTTGCGCCCGACTGGTCGGCGGTGAGGAACGGGATATTGATCTCGGTCTGCGACTTGCTGGAGAGCTCTATCTTGGCCTTCTCCGCGGCCTCCTTGAGGCGCTGGAGCGCCATCTTGTCGCCGGAGACGTCGATTCCCGTCTGCTTCTTGAACTCCTGCATGAGCCATTCCATGATCCGCTGGTCGAAATCGTCGCCGCCCAGGTGGGTGTTGCCGTTGGTCGACTTGACCTCGAACACGCCGTCTCCCAGGTCAAGGATCGATATGTCAAAGGTTCCGCCGCCCAGGTCGTATACCGCTATTTTTTCGTTGCGCTTCGCCTTGTCCAGGCCGTACGCAAGAGCGGCGGCCGTGGGCTCGTTGATGATACGCTCGACCTCGAGGCCGGCGATCCGGCCCGCGTCCTTGGTGGCCTGGCGCTGGGCGTCGTTGAAATAGGCCGGCACCGTGATGACCGCCTTGGTCACCTTCTCGCCCAGGTAATCCTCCGCGGTCTGCTTCATCTTCTGCAGCACGCGGGCCGATATCTCCTGGGGCGTGAACTCGCCCGCCAGGGTCTTGACCTTGACGCCATCGCGGCCGTCGTCCATGACCTTGTAGGACACCATGCGCATCTCGTTGGCAACCTCGCCAAAGCGGCGTCCCATGAAGCGCTTGATGGAGCGGACCGTGTTCTCAGGGTTGGTGATGATCTGGTTCTTCGCCACCTGACCGACCAGGCGCTCGCCCTTGTCGGTGAACGCAACGATCGAAGGCGTGGTGCGCTGCCCCTCCGAATTCTGTATAACGACCGGCTCTCCGCCTATCATAACCGAAACGCACGAGTTTGTCGTGCCAAGGTCAATCCCGATAATCTTACTCATTGCTCGTCTCCTTATTGGTAGTATATCATTGATACGCCGTCGCGGCCCGTCTCCGGCCCCGCGCGGCCCGATTCTGCTTCTTCGCCTGCGCCTTACTGTTTCGTCTCACCCCCGGATCCGGCCGATCCCGGTCCGTCGCATTCCGCAGCCTGCGTTCCGGCAGCAGGACGTGCCGGCTTCGCGACCTTTACCCGCGCGCTCCTCACTACCAGGTCCTCGATACGGAATCCCTTCTGGTAGACCTTCGTGACGGTGTCGCGCTCCACGTCTCCGCTCATCTCTATATCCATCGCCTCGTGGAAGTTCGGGTCGAACTCGTTGTCGAGCGCCTCGATTTCGACCACGCCGAATTTCTTCATGGTCTCCTCGATGCGGTTCGAGATCATCGACACGCCC